>CBFCXA010000152.1:0-6167 GCA_965601985.1 uncultured Chromatiales bacterium
GGAGGGTTGGCTGCCGGCCCCCAAGGGGGGAGCGGGGACCGGCAGCCGGGGGGATTACTGGAAGGTGTAGTTGACCGACAGACCCCAGGTCCGCGGCGCGCCGGCCAGCTTGGCCGTGGCGCCGATCGGGTCGAAGGTGTCGAAGGCCTCGATGAAGTATTCCTCGTCGAACAGGTTATCGCTCCACAAGGTGACTTCCCAGTTGCCGTCGGGCTGCAGCAGCGCGACGCGCGCGTTCACTACCGTGTAGCTCGCGGTGCGGCTGAACGGCGTGTTGGTGAGCAGTGCCTCGGGCGTATTGATGTCGTCGTTGAGGGTGCGGAAGACGTCATCCACGTACTTCAGGTCGCCCGCCAGGCGCATAGCCCAGGCCGAGCTGCCCAGCGGAATGTCCCAGGCGCCGCCGGCCGTAACCTGCACCTCAGGCGCGTTTGGCAGTCGACTGCCGCTGGCTACGCGAGAGTCCTTGATCTCGGTATCGAGATAACCGATACCCAGGCGCAGCGTGAGATTGTCGGTCGGGCGTGCCGCGGCGTCGAAATCGATGCCCCAGACTTCGGCTTTGTCGACATTGCCGAGCCGGAAGCCGATGGTCTGCGCCGGCACGATGGTCTGGAAGTTCTTGTAGTCGTAAAAGAACACTGCGCCATTGAGCTGGACCAGGCCGTCAGCCACGGTGGCTTTTGCGCCGAGTTCATAGGCAGTGACTTCCTCGGAATCGAAGGACTGGTAACCCTCCGGATCGAGTATGAAGTCGCCGTTGAAGCCGCCGCTCTTGAAGCCGGTCGATACCGACAGGTAGGTCAGCAGGTCATCGGTCGGACGGAACTCGAGTGCCGCGCGACCGGTCACGTTGTCGTCGGTGAACTTGGTCTGGGAGTTGTTGCAAACACCGTTTACGTCGTCGTAGTCGGGGCACTGCAGATCAATGATAAGACCGCCACCGCCGACCACTTCGGCGCGGGTAATGCCGTCGAAGTCCACTTGTTCGTCCGTGTAGCGCAGGCCGGTCACCAGGGTCCACTGCTCGGCGAGCGCCCAGTCGATACTGCCGAAGACCGCGACCGCCGTCGTTTCCTGATCAAAATCCCAGAACAGCGGGTTCACACCGAAGCCGGGGTCGAGCAGGTCAGACGAATTCGAGATGTTCGCCGCCTTGATGTTGTCCCTCGAGAAAAACACACCGCCCACCCAGTTCGCGATACCGGACTCGCCGGCCAGGCGGAATTCCTGGGAGATCTGGTCGATCTTCTCGTCATGCACGACTGCGAACAGCTCCGCGGTCGACGACCAGGTGTTCTCGCCGTAGACGCGGTCCTGCTCGATGTAGCCGGTCACCGAGGTCAGCGTCGCCAAGTCGAACTCGTAGTCAAAACGCAGGGTCGCGTTGATCACGTCGGAGTCGGCACGCAGTTCCTGCAGCCGGGCCTCCTGGAAGTCATGCGTGAACGGGTCGCTGTTGGTGTTCTGATATCCGGCGACGTCGACGCACTGGCTGTTGTCGAAACCGCCCGCGGCCACGGGCGCGCAGGGATTGAACGAGAACGGCCCGTCGAACATGCCGAAGTTGGTGAACGGCCGGTTCTGCATGTCCTGCTTCATGTAACCCAGCGAGAAGTTGCCGGACAGCCGCTCGCCCTCGTAGCCGAGCTGGCCCTTGAGCGCATAGTTCTCCGACTTGCCGAAGTCTTCGCCGGTGGAAGCGAACGTGTGATAGGACTCGTCCTGCAGGTCGTACAGACCGCTCAGGCGGAACGCCAGCGTGTCGGTGATGCCGCTGCCGAAAGCCGCTTCGACTTTCGCCTTGTCGAATTCGCCCACGGTGCCGCGCACGAAGCCGTCCATCTCCTGGGTCGGCTTCGCGTTGATGATGTTGATAGCGCCGCCGGACGAGTTGCGCCCGTACAGCGTGCCCTGCGGGCCTTTGAGCACCTCGATGCGCTCGACGTCGAACATCGACAGGCTCATCATGCCCGGCGACGACAGGAAAACTTCGTTGGTATACACGCCAACCGACTGGTTGTTGTTCGAGTTGAAGTTGTTCATGCCGATACCGCGAATGGTGATCACCGGGTTGGCCTCACCCTGAGACGAGCCCTTGATATCCACGTTCGGAATCAGGAACGCGACATCCTGCGGCGTTTCGATGTTGTTGGTGCGGATGGTGTCGCCGGTAAACGCGTCGACGGTCAGGCTGACGTCGGTCACGGCCTGCTCGCGCTTCTGCGCGGTGACTACGATGTCATCGAATATTTCGGCGACCGCGGCCGGCAGGACCAGCAACTGTGCCACGGCCAGTGCACTGGCATTCAAAAGAAATCTGCGAATCATTGGAGCCTCTCCCGGATTCTGAGTTGGCCGGCGGATCCCCCCGATGGGCCCTGTTCCCGGCATGGGAGAGAGTCTAGGAACCTTGCTCCGAGCTGTTAATGATACTTCTGACCCGGTTAGTTACATTTCTGACCCGCTAAGGAGTTGTCACTGGGACTGCGCCCGGCATTGCTGGGGCGTTTCCCTGAAGTAGCTCTTGAAGGCCCGGCTGAACGGCGCGGGCTGGGAGTAGTCGAGCAGGTAGGCGATATCCTGCACGCTGAGCAGCGTAGCCTGCAGGTAATGACGCGCAAGCGCCATGCGCACATCGAGTACCAGCTGCTTGTAGCTGGTGTCGGCGCGATACAAGCGCTTGCGCAACTGCGCGGGAGACAGGCGCATGGCCTCGGCCGCCTCCTCCAACCGGAGCATGCGCCGGCCGGGGCGACTGAGCAGCAACCGTCGCACCGCCTGGGGCGTATCGCCCGCCCCGCCCCGGGTGCCGAGCAGGCGCTCACACATCGCGGTACAGACTTCGGCCGTCACCGAATTGGCCGTCGCAACCGGAAGGGCCAGCCAGTCGGCCGGAAACAGCATCGCGGAATTGTCTGCATCGAACTCGATCGGGCAATTGAAGATGTCCTGATAAGTCTGCACGTAGTCGGGCGGCTGGTGCGCGAAGCGCAGACGGACCGAAGCCATCACCTGCTGATGGCCAGGTCCGAGAAGAATCTGCAGCAGGCGCCAGGAACCGCCCAGTGCGTCCTCGGCGATATCGACATACTCATCGATGTTGCGCAGCCGGGGCGTAACGTAGACCACGGCGAACTCGTCTTCGGTCTCTACGCGCCAGTGAAACCGGTCCGAGGTCAGATCGTGGTATTGCTGCTGGACACGCAGCGCGGCGCCAATGTTGTCGCTGGCCAGCATGGCGTAGCCAATCAAGCCCAGGTCAACGATCTCCAGCGCATTCAACAGGCGCAGCGTGATGTCCGGCACCTGTCGGCGGACCACACGCAACACCACATCGAGCTGATTGAAGCTCAGGCTGCCGCCGTCGATCAGGTCCGAGTGCGTGATGCCGGCGCGATTGATGGCCTGCAGATACAACAGACTGCCGGACGGCTGCAGCAGGTGCTCGAGGTGGCTGAGCCAGTGGCCGACGACACGACTGACCTCTTCGTCACGCGAGATGACGGCACTGTCGGGCGCTGGCAGGCTCATAATGGTCAGAATTGTACAGCCAAGGGACGGAACTATCATGTCCAGGCCGGGGCTGGCGAACTAGAATTCAGTCGCCGGGCACAAGACCCGGAGCCGAACCGCTGCGGAGCGCACGATGACTGAAGCTAATACGGTGCTGACCATACCCCGCCCGGGCGAGGTACAGCTGGTCGAAAAACCCTACCCGTGCATCGCACCCGGCTACGCGCTGGTCCGGATCCGCATCGCGCCCGTCTGCATCGAGCACCAGGCGTTTGAGCGCCACAGTTTCGAGTGGCACGAAGACGAAGAGCACCTCGGTCACGAAGGCGTCGGTGAAATCGTCGAAACCGCGCCCGGCTCGGAGTTCTCCGAGGGCGATCGCGTGATCATCTACCAGGGCAACCCCTGCGGCACCTGCTTTGTCTGCCGCGACGGGCTCAGCCCCACGCACTGCATGAGCATCCCGTATGAAGAGATCCAGGGTGGTGCGGATCCGCACGCCACGCTGGAGGCGCTCGGCGGCGGCCAGGCGATCATGGCACCGGGCGGCCTGATGTCCATCCAGGCAGCCTGCGACAGCCCATCCGGGTCGCACGGATTCGAGCGCTTCCGCCTGGCGCCGGAACTCATGCTGCAGAAGATTCCGGACGAACTGGATTTCAAGTACGCGGCGGCGGCCAACTGCTCGGCCGGCTGCACCTACTCCGGTGTCCAGGATCTCGACGTCGGTCCGGGCGATACGGTGCTGGTTGCCGGCATCGGGTTTATCGGCTTCGGGGTGATCATCAATGCCAAGTACCGCGGCGCGCGCGTCATCGCGCTGGGCCGCAATGCCGCGCGCATGGAGCGCGCCCGCCAGATCGGCGCGGACTACCTGCTTGACCCGGAAGATCCGGACTGGCTCGACAAGCTGCGCGAGATCTGCGGCGAGAAGCGCGGCGTCGATGCCGCTTTCGAATGCTCCGGCTACCCGTTCTACCAGCATCGCTGCATCCAGGCGGTTCGCCGCTACGGCAGTATCTTCTGCTTTGGCCACCGGCCCGGTTCCGACGAGCGCCTGCCGATACACGTGCTCGACGACATCATGAACCGACACATATCGATTACCGGCGGTCACGACGTGTCGTTCAAAGACCGCAACGGCCTGGTCGAGATGCTTTCCGATCCTGGCGTACAGCGCGGCGTAGACCTGATGGTCACGCACCAGTTCAACATGTCCGATGCGGCAAAGGCATTCGAAGCTGCGCTTTCGAAGAAGGCCGGAAAAATTTACCTATACCCCCAGGAGGACTGCCCGGCTTAGGGCCGTTGCAGGCAGGCATGACCGATCCATTTTCCATCGCAGGCAAACGTTGCCTGGTAACCGGCGGCACGGCCGGCATCGGCCTGGCGGTCGCGCGGCACTTTCGCGAAGCCGGGGCCGAGGTCGTGATCAGCGGCCGTCGCGACGACGGCGCCGCAACCGCGGCAGAACTCGGCGCGCAGTTCGTGCGCATGGATGTCTCCGACAGCGACTCGGTGCGCAGCGGGACCGCGGCGGCGGCGGAGCTGCTGGGCGGGACGATCGACGTGCTGGTGTTGAATGCCGGCATTGCACTGGACACCGGCTCTGCAGATGCGCTGAATCACGACGCGATGCGCCGCACGTTTGAAGTCAACGTGTTCGGCGTTGCCGACGGCATTGATGCCGGGCTGAAGCACCTGGCAACTGACGGCAACATCATCGTGACCTCGAGCCCGGCCTGCAGCACGCTGATGCCTGGCGCCGGCGTGTATTCCGCATCCAAGGCAGCGGTCAACGCGATCCTGCGGACCGCGGCCATCGAACTCGGCCCGCGCGGAATCCGCGTGAACGCCGTGCTGCCGGGCGTGATCCGCACCGAGATGGCCCTGGACCCCGACACGGCGGAAGAAGAACTGCAGATGCTGAGCACGCTGACCGCTACCGGCAGAATTCGTGAACCGGAAGAAATCGCGCCGGTGTTCCGCTTCCTGGCAAGCGCCGCGAGTGCGGCCTGCACCGGTGCGCTGATCGAGTGCGAAGACGGCGTGCGCTCGGGCTTCAGCCTGCCGCTGTGGGAGAAAGCATTCGGGGCGGACGCGGGAGACCCCGCGTGAGTTCGTCAGCGGCAAACCTCGCCGGCTCGGATTCGCGCCAATGGCGGGTCGATTCCGAATACGGCGTGCTGCGCGAAGTATTGCTCGGCTATCCGGACCACTTCGAATGGCGGCCGCTCAGCCACGTGGTCAAACGTACCTTCGCGAACCTCGAGAAGCTGGGCATCCGTTTCGACAAGCAGAAAGCCATCGCGCAGCATGCCGAGTTCGTCGACGCCTTCGAGCGCAATGGCGTGGTCGTGCATCGGATTCCGGCCGACCCGGAGCTGCCGTACAACATGAGTGCGCGGGATTCCAGCGCGATGACGCCCTGGGGCCCGCTGATCTGCAGCCTGCAACCGGTCTGGCGACGACGCGAGTACACGTCGGTTTACGAGTTCTACCATTCGGTCGGCGCACCGATCTGGAAAGCAGTCAGCGCCGGTCATTTCGAGGGCGGCGACCTGGTGATCGTCGAGCCGGGCCACGTGCTGCTGGGCTACTCCAACGAACGTTCCGAGCAGGCCGGTGCCGAGCAGGTCGCCGGCTGGTTT
>CBFCXA010000153.1:0-6152 GCA_965601985.1 uncultured Chromatiales bacterium
GAATGCAGCCTACGCGCACGCGGTGGTGCAGACCGACACCGCCGAGCGCGCATCGGTGATGGTTCGCCAACTCGGCCCCGACCTGGAAGCGCGATTCCCCGAAGCGCAGGTGATCGTCGCGCCGTTCGCACAGGGGCCCCCGGTCGATGCGCCGGTTGGCTTTCGCATCGTCGGCCCGAGCCTGCGCATGCTGGCCGAGAAGGGTGCGGAGTTGAGACAGGCAATGCACCAGCTGCCGGAAGTCACGCACAGTCGGGCATCGGTGGCCAGCCGCGCGAAACTGGCCTTCGCCGCGGACCAGACGCGCGTCGAACTCGCCGGCATGTCACTGAGCAGCGTCGCGCAGCAGCTGCAGGGCAATCTCGAAGGCTTTACCGGCGGCTCGGTGCGTGAAGATCTCGAAGAGCTGCCGGTACGTATCCGCTACGACAACGCGGTGCGCAGCTCGCTGGCGGACATCGCGTCGATGCCGCTGCTGCCGGCCGGCGCCGAGCGCTGGGTACCGGCGGATGCGCTGGGCAGCATGCAGGTCGAGCCGGAAGCCGCGAGCATTTCCCGGCGCAACGGTGAGCGGGTCAATATCGTGCACGGCTGGGTGATCCCCGGCGCCTTGCCGATCGAGGTCAGCAATCGCGTGCTCGCGCGGCTGGATGCCACCGGCTTCAGCCTGCCGCCCGGCTACCGGCTGGAACTCGAGGGCGACAGCGACGCGCAACGTGATGCGGTGGCGAAGCTGACGACCTACCTGCCGGTGCTGCTGATGCTGATGCTGGCCACACTGGTGATGTCTTTCCGCAGCGTCGTGTCCGCGGCGATCGTCGCGCTGGTCGCGGTACTGTCGGCCGGGCTCGGCATGCTGTCGCTGTGGCTGTCCGGCTTCAAGCTCGGCTTCAACCCGTTGCTGGGCACGGCCGGGCTCATCGGCGTCGCGATCAACGGCGCGATCGTCGTGCTGGCCGGTCTGCGTGCCGACGCCGATGCCAAGAGCGGCAACATCGATGCAATCGTCCGGGTCGTGCAGCGCGAGGCCCGGCACGTATTGGCGACCACGGCGACGACCATGGGCGGCTTCGTGCCGCTGCTGGTGTTCTCCGGAGGTGAATTCTGGCCGCCGCTGGCCGTGGTCATGGCCGGCGGCGTCGGACTGTCGGTGATCCTGTCGCTGGTGCTGACACCGGCACTGGTCACGCTGGTGGTCCGGCGTCGTTCACGCCAGCGCGCGGCCGCGGCATTGCCGCAGGCGGCCAGCGTGCTCTTGCTGCTGCTGCTCGCCGGCTGTGCCGTCGGGCCGGACTACGAAGCGCCGGTCGATGCCCTGAGCGATGAATGGATCGGCGCAGAGACAGTGTCTGCCGACGAGCCGCTGAGCGACTGGTGGCGCAGCTTCGATGACCCGCTGATCGAGCAGTACGTCGAAACCGCGCTGACCGCCAATCGCGACCTGCGCGTGGCCGGTGCGCGACTGCGTGAGGCCCGGGCGCTGCGCGAGCAGGCCAGGTCCTTGTTCCTGCCGAACGTCAACGCGAGTCTCGGCTACAACCGTTTTACGCTGAGCGAGGATTCCCCGTTCCTGGCCGGCAGTGGGCTGCAGGGTGCACAGACCAGTTCGCTCTACGACGCCGGCTTCGATGCCGCCTGGGAGGTCGACGTATTCGGCGGCATTCGGCGTCGCAACGAAGTGGCCGTGGCGGTGACTGAGGCCACCGAAGCGTTCGTTGATGCGGTTCGCCTGAGCATCATTGCCGAGGTGGTGCGCGGCTTTGCCGAACTGCGTGGTTTCCAGCGGCGGCTCGAGGTTGCCGAACGCAACCTGCGACTGCAGGACGAGACGCTGACCCTGGTCGAAGGCCGGGTCGCCAGCGGCCTGGCGCCGGAACTGGATGCGCTGAATGCGCGCGCGCAGCTCTACGCCACGCGCTCGACACTGCCGCAGCTGGAAGCGGCCGTCCAGTCGTCGACTTATCGTCTGGCGACACTCACCGCACGACCACCTGAAGAGCTGCTGGCCGAACTGTCCGCTGCGCGCAGCCTGCCGGTCAGCAGTGCCGAGCTGAATCCGGGACTGCGTGGCGAAGTCCTGCGCCGGCGTCCGGACATTGCCCAGGCCGAACGGCAGCTGGCGGCGGCGTCCGCGGAAATCGGTGTGGCGGTCGCCGAGATGTTCCCGAAGTTCGTGCTGTCCGGCAATTTCGGCTGGCAGGCCCAGGAGTTCAATCGCCTGGCCGAGAGCGCGACCCAGAATGCCTCGATCGTCCCAGGGGTGAGCGTGCCGCTGTTCGCCGGCGGGCGGCTGCGGGCCCAGGTGGAAGCTGCGCGCGCACGGCACGAGGCGGCGCTGGCCGGTTACGAACAGGCCGTGTTGCTGGCGATCGAAGAGTCGGAAGGCGCGCTGGTCCGTTATGGCAGAACGCTGGACAGCCGCGACGAGCTGGCCGAGGCGGCCAGTGCCAGCGCCGAGGCCGCGGATGTCGCCGGCAAACTCTACGACTCGGGCCTGGCCGACTTTCTGAACGTACTCGACGCCGATCGCCGGCGTCTGCTGGCCGAGGACGAGCTGGTAGTCCGCCAGACCGAGACGCTGATCAACCTGGTAGCGGTCTACAAGGCCCTCGGCGCCGGCTAGCGCTTCGCTTGCGCCGGCTGCTGCCGCGGCTAGACTCTGCGCTGTCGCCTGGGGAGATCGCGTGAACAACAAGACTTTTTGCCTCATCGCTGCGCTGGTCGCGCTGGCCGCTACGTCGTCGGCGCAGCAGTTGCCGCCCGCCGACTCCGAGCTTTTCTGCACCGCCGCGCAGAAGTTCCTGTCGCAGACCGAGCGCGAAGGCACCAATATGGTGTTCACCGACATGCCGGCCTACCGCGCATCCAAGCCGATGGTCGATCCACTGACTAATTACCAGGTGGTCAGCTACCGCGGCAGCCTGCCGGTGGTCGTGTCCTGCAAGGTCAAGGGTTCGGCGCACCTGCGGGCGGCCTACGGCGAGGATGCCGCCGGTGATCAGCGTTTCTGTCCGGAGCTGACGCGCGCGGTGCTGGCGCAGGCGGTGGAAGAATTGCGCGCGAGCGATCCTGCGGCCGCGGGGCGTGCGGCAGCGTTCGTCGTCGATGAACTGGAGCCGTACATGACCGGCAGCAGTTACCTCGGCGACTTCCAGCCGGCCTATGTGGGTGACGACGGCGCCGTGCACCTGAGTTCGCCGGGCCTGTTCCAGGACTACGACAGCTGGATCCGCTACCTGTTCCCGGAACGGGTGGTCGGGCAGGTGTACTGCCATCTGCCGACGATGGACTTCATCAAGGCGCTGGCAACCGGCTCAATAGAACCGGGCCTGACGCTGACTACGGCCGACGACGCGCAGGTGACGCCTGACTAGCAGTGCCCTGTAGCGCCGCTGCTGCGCTAGGATTCGGGGATGAACAAGTTCTTTACGACGATAGTCCTCGCGCTGCTGTCGGCCCTGGCCCACGGTGTTGGGCACGAAAACGCCGCCGGCAATGCGCTGGTCTTTGGTGGCAACGGCCGGCTGGGGGCGCCGATCGTGCGCGGCCTGGTTGAGGCCGGTCATCCGGTAACGGTGTTCGTCCGCGAGACTTCAGACCTGAGCCGCATAGAGGACCTGGACCTGGACTACGTGGTCGGTGACCTGACCGATGCCGACACTGTGGTCTCTGCGATCGGCGGGCGCGACTTCGCCTACGTTATCGACGCTACCGCGCGACGCGACTTCAAGAATCTTTTTTACGACACGTCCATGCGCAACATTCTCGATGCGCTGGCCGGCAGTGAGGTCCAGCAGTTCATACTGCATGGATCGGTCGGCGCGGGCGATAATGTCGAGAATTTTCCCGACGTGCCCTTCGGCAGCATGAAGGAAATGCTCAAGGCCAAGGGCCGCGCCGAGGATATGTTGCGGGCCAGCGGCATCGACTACACGATCATCCGTAACGGCCGCATCGTCCGCGGTGAGCCGCCGCCGACCGGCAAGGCCAGCCTGACCGAGGACGACACCGTGATGTCGAGTATCACGAGGGCCGACCTGGCCCTGTTGACGCTCGACTGTGTCGGCAACCGGGATTGCTACAACAAGACCTATCACGCGCAGGACAAGAGTCTCTGAGCCTATGAAACATTCCGGTACATGGCCCGGCGCGGTGCTGTTGTGCACGTCGATCGCAATCATCGGCGGCTGCGCCGGTCAAAAGGGCATCTACCTGATGGAAACGCCGGCCGTCTACGAAGAGTCGGCCATCGACCCCTTCGCCCATCTCGACGACTCACACAGGACGCTGGACCTGTCGGTGTTCTTCGCGACGAATCGCAGCCGTGACCTGACCACTGATGACCACTCGACCTTCGGTAATACGGTCGACGACAAGCTGCACCTGGGTTTCGCCACCGTGCGCTTCGGCAGGGATGGCTACACCTGGGAACAGCTGGCCTACGATTCCACCTCGGCCGAAAGGTCGGCCCCGGTGCCGTTGTCCCTGGATGCGGTTCAGCAATTGATCACGCTGCGACTCGATCAGCCCGCAGACGGAACAGAGAAGCCCGAGCTTGCGGTTTTCGGCAACTCGATTGAAGCGGAGCTCGATCGCGCGGTCGATCGTGAGATTGTCATCTACGTGCACGGCACGAAAACCGACTTCCTCAACGCCGTGGTGCTGGCCGCCGAGCTTGAGCATTTCGCCGGGCGGGATTTCGTCAGTCTGGCCTACGCATGGCCGGCGCACCAGGATATCTGGTCTTATTTCGGCGGTGAGGACGTGCGGCGTGCCCAGGACTCCAGCACCGGTCTCGTGCACCTGCTGGAGTACCTGGCGACCTACACGTCAGCCCAGCGCATCCACCTGTTGTCCTACTCCGCCGGGGGGCGGGTCGCGTCGAAGGCATTGCAGGAACTGCGCGCCGCCAATCCCGGTCTGGACGAGGCCGGGTTGCGAGAGCGTTTTCGACTCGGCGCCGTGGTGTTCGCCGCCGCCGACGTGCCGGTCGAGGTTTTTCTCGAGCGCCTGCCGGCGATCTCATCAGTGGCTGACCAGGTTGTTGTTACGGTATCCGACCACGACCCGGCCCTGATCGCTGCCGGCTGGCTCATGCCGGGCGGAGCACGAACCGGGACATTGTCCGCCGAGCAGCAGGAACTCGATTTCGCCGAGCGCATCGGGCTCGACAATTTTCACGTTGTCGACCTGTCCCGCGACGAGCAGGACCGGGGTTTCGACATCACCGGCCACAAGTACTGGTACCGCCACCCGTGGGCGAGCAGCGACGTGATGCTGCTGCTGCGCACCGATCTGCCCCCGCTGGAGCGAGCGCTCAGTGCCGCCGAGGTACGCGGGCTGTACTACATGAACGCAGACTATCCGGACAGCGTGCGCGAGCAGACACGGAAAATTCTGGGGGGTACCTGGTAACCCGCACCGGCACGACGGGGCGGAGTCCCGCCGAATCAGGCGCGCGCCGGCTCCGCGGCAGCATCGCTGATATCCTGTTCCGCGGCCTTCGACTTGAGCGTCAGTGCCAGCGCGAATAACGTTACGCACAGGATCGCCATGCCCAGGAACGCGGACTGGTAGCCCGAGACGCCGCCGCCCTGCGCGGTTGCGACGGCACCGACGGTGGCCGCGCCGATCAGCCGCCCGACCGATGTCACGTTACTGAGAAGACCCTGCGCGGCCGCCCGTTCCTCGGGCCGCGATTCGTTCAGGATGGTCCAGCGCAGCGGCGCGCCGACGAGTCCGGCGCTGGCCAGCCCGCCAATCAGGTTCGCGACGATGAAAGTCGCCACGGTGAGTTCCAGCGCGCCATAAATCAGGAAGCTGATGACCGACAGTACCAGGGCGACCAGCACGATCAGCCGTGTACCGACCACGTTGATCAGCCGACCGACGATGGGTGCCGCGATGGTCGACAACACGACGCCGGGTACCAGCAGGAACGCGGCATCCGACAGGCTCACGTCCATCGACGCTACCGCCATGGCCGGGTAGAAGACGCCGGCCGTCTGCATGGCACCGACGCCCGCCGCGATAATGCAGGCGGTCGTGACCTGGCGGGTCGCCAGCATGCCGGGGCGGATGACAGGGTCAGCCGCGCGCTTTTCGAAGTGCCAGAACAGCGGCAGCATGACCGCGACGATCAACAAGAACGG
>CBFCXA010000154.1:0-6132 GCA_965601985.1 uncultured Chromatiales bacterium
GCCGTGGCTGGTCGGCACCGCGTTGATTCATTCGCTGGCCGTGACCGAAAAGCGTGGGCTGTTCAAGGGCAGCACGCTGCTGCTGGCCATTGGTGCGTTCGCGCTGAGCCTGCTCGGCACATTCCTGGTGCGCTCCGGCGTGCTGGTCTCGGTGCACGCATTCGCCAGTGACCCGACGCGCGGGCTATTCATCCTGGTCTATCTCGGTGTGGTCGTCGGCGGCGCGCTCAGTCTGTATGCCTGGCGTGCGCCGGGACTGGACCGCGCTGTCGGCTTTCGCCCGCTGTCACGCGAGACCTTCCTGCTGATCAACAACCTGCTGCTCAGCATCTCGGCCGGACTGATCCTGCTCGGCACCATTTACCCACTGATTCTCGACGGCTTCAATCTCGGCAAGATCTCCGTCGGCCCGCCGTATTTCGAGACAGCGTTCCTGATCCCGACACTGCCGCTGGTGCTTGCGGTTGGCGTCGGCATGCATACCGCCTGGCGCTCGACGGAGGCCAGCACACTGGCGCGCAAGCTACGCTGGCCGGCGCTGTTCGCGCTGGTTGCCGGCATTGCCACGCCATGGATTGTCTACGGCAGCCAGAGCGTGCTGACCGGCGCGGGCGTCGTCGCGGCACTGTGGGTGATGGGCGCGAGCCTGCGTGACCCGGTGCTGCGTTTGTTCGGCAAAGGGCCGCGCCTGACCGTTGCGATGGTCGGCATGCAGATCGCCCACTTCGGGCTGGGCTTGTTCGTACTCGGCGTCACGGTCACCGGTTCCTACGGGCTGGAGACCGACCAGCGGGTCGCGCTCGGTGAAACGCTGGACCTCGCCGGCTATGAACTCAGCTTCGCCGACCTGCGCCAGGTCGAGGGTCCGAACTACACCGCGGTGCGCGCGCAGATGGAGTTGCGGCGCGGCGATAAGTTGGTGAAGACGCTGTATCCCGAGAAGCGCATTTATCGCGTACAGCAGTCGCCGATGACCGAAGCGGCCATCGATGACGGCTGGACCCGCGACGTATTCGTGGCGCTGGGCGAGGATCTCGGGCTCGGTGCCTGGAGTGTCAGGCTGCAATACAAACCGCTTATTCGCTTCATCTGGTTCGGTTGCGTGGTCATGGCCTTGGGCGGCTTCATCGCAATTACCGATCGCCGCTACCGGCGGAGCAGGGCCCGCATCGCCGAGCAGACCACCGCCACGCCGGCGAGCGCCGGCTGAAGTCATGCTGCGTTTTGTTGCGCCGCTGGTCGTGTTCGGCCTCATGGTCGTCGTGTTCTGGCTCGGTCTCGGTCGCGACCCGTCGGTGGTGCCGTCACCCCTTATCGGCAAACCCGCGCCTGCTTTCAGCCTGCCACGCCTGAATGATCCCGGGCAGATGCTGAGTGACGCCGACCTGCGCGGCCAGGTCAGCCTGGTGAATGTGTGGGGGACCTGGTGCGTCGGCTGCCGTCAGGAGCACGACACGCTGCTGGCCATCGCCGCATCCGGCGAGGTACCGATTTACGGGCTCAACTGGAAAGACGACACACTGCAGGCGCGTGCATGGCTGCAGCGACTTGGCGATCCCTACGCGGCCACCGGCGTCGACGCGGACGGCCGCGTGGCTATCGACTGGGGCGTGTACGGCGCACCGGAAACCTTTCTGATCGCCGCCGACGGCACGGTCGTTTACAAGCACATTGCGCCGCTCAATCTGGATATCTGGCAGCGCGAGTTCCTGCCGCGCATTCGCAAACTCAAGGCCGGTGGCTGATGCACCGGCTGCTACTCCTGCTGTTAGCGCTGCTGCCGACAATGCTGCCGGCTATCGATACGGCCGAACCGATTGTCGATCCGCAACAGCGCGAGCTTTACGAGCGGCTCACCGACGAAGTGCGGTGCCTGGTCTGCCAGAACCAGACCATTGCCGATTCCAATGCACCGCTGGCGATGGACCTGCGCCGTGAAATCCGCGCGAAGGTCGAGGCCGGGCAGAGCGAGGCCGAGATCAAGACCTTTCTGACCGATCGCTACGGTGACTTCGTTCTGTATCGCCCGCGTTTCGACGGGCCGGCGCTGTTGCTTTGGCTGACGCCTGCACTGCTGCTACTGGCCGGAGCTGCCTGGCTGTGGCGAATCGTCCTGCGGCGTTCCGAGCTGCCAATTACCAGCGACGAAGAAGACGCGCCGGAGGCGCCGGGACCGTGACCACGTTCATCGCGCTGGCGATCGTCGCGGCGCTTGTCGCAGCCGGGCTCGTGGTACTGCCGTTGCTGCGCAATCGCGAGCAGCCGGCGCCGATTGCCGCAACGCTGACCGCCATGATCATTCCTGCGGCGGCGGTGCTGCTGTACCTGAGTGGCTCCAACTACGGCTGGCAATCGGAACCCGAGCCGACAGCTCAGGACAGCATGCCGCCGGAGATCGCCACCGCGATTGCCGGCCTCGAGGCGCGCCTGGCGGACAACCCGCAGGACTTCGCCGGCTGGATGCTGCTCGGCAATTCGCTGTTGCAGCTGCAGCGGCCGGTCGATGCCGAGGCTGCGTTTCAGCGCGCACTGGCGCTCAGTGGCGGCGAGGACGCCGGTGCCAGGCTCGGCGTGGCCGAGGCGCAGATCCTGAGCAATCGCGACAGCCTCACGGGCAGTGCCGGCGCATTACTCGAAGAGGTATTGCTGGTGGCACCGGACAACGCCAAGGCGCTGTTTTACGGCGGACTCGCCGCCAGCGCGCGTGGCGATCAGCCGTTACTGGAGGCGCGCTGGCTGAAACTGCTGAGCCTGAACCCGCCGGCTCCGGTCAGGCGCATCGTCAGCGAGCAATTGCAGGCGATGGGCACGCAACTGCCGGAAGAACTGGCCGGTGACGACGCGGCGATCGAGGTCCAGGTTGCGCTGGCCGAAGGTCTGCGCGAACAGGTAGGAGAGGGTGCCGTGCTGTTCCTGGTGGCTCGCGACGGCGACAGCCCGGGCCCGCCCGTCGCAGCCGTCAGAATCCAGGCCGGCGGCTTTCCGCGGACCCTGCGCCTGAGCGATGCCAACGCGATGATCCCGGGGCGTTCGCTCAGCGACGTCGCCGACGTGCGTCTGATTGCGCGCGTGTCGAACGGCGGAGATGCGCTCGCCCAGCCGGGCGACATCTTCGGTGAGGGGCGATGGTCGGCGGGCGACGGCCCGGTGACCATAGTGATGAACCAGGTCGTTCCGTCGCCCTGATTAGTGCCGAGCGACTCAGGCTGCGGCAGTGGCCGGAATGCGCTGACGCGGCAGCCGCAGATCGCGAACCAGCCCAACCAAGCTGAACAGTTTCAAGGTCAGCCAGGTCATGTCCAGCTGCCACCAGCGCAGCCCATGGCGCGCGGAGTAGGCGAATTTGTGGTGATTGTTGTGCCAGCCTTCGCCGAGCGTCAGCAACGCGACGATCCAGTTATTGGTGCTGGAGTCGCCGGCATCGTAGTCCTTGCTGCCCCAGATGTGGCAGACCGAATTGACCATGAAGGTGGCGTGCCAAAGGGCAACGGTGCTGATGAAGAAGCCCCAGACCAGCATCTGCATGCCGGACGTGCCCAGTTCAGGGTAGGCGCTACTCAGCCAGGCGCCGAGACCGAACAGGGCTGTAGCCTCCAGCAGCAGCAGCAGCGGGTAGTGCCTTTGCAGCAGCTTGATTTCCGGGTAACGGTGCAGTTCCTTCACATTCGCCGCGGTACCCTCAAAACAGGCCTTGTCCATCATCCAGCCCATGTGCGCGTACCAGAAACCGCGCCGGGTCGGCGAGTGGATATCTTTGGGCGTTTCCGTGTAGCGATGGTGATTGCGGTGATGGCTGACCCACCACAGCGGCCCGCCCTGGACTGCCAGGCTGCCGAGCAGCGTGAGCATGAACTGGGTAGCGCGATTGGTCTTGTAAGAACCATGGGCCAGCAGTCGATGGAAGCCGGCAGTTACCCCGAAGGCGCGTGCAACGTACATACCCAGAGCGACCCACAGAGCGACTGCGCTGACGCCGGTAAAAAACGCACCCAGGCAGGCCAGGTGGAACACCAGGAAGCCAAGCTGGACAGCGCGCGCATTGCGCTCAGCAGTGGTCATAGGGGAAAACCTCGAAGAAAAGCTTGCAGACTGTACGTTGATCCGCGGCAAACGGTTTCAGATTGAAGACCATGGCGGGCGCTGCTGCCTGAACCCGAAAAGGCTGCTGACGCCTTGTGGAGCCATATTGTACATCGCGTTGAGGCGATATCGCGCCAAAAGGCGGGTGTCGGCCTCGGCGGATGAAAATAGACGTAAGAAGGCTGGGATCAGGGGCATCTGCCGCAGTGTAGCGAGGATTCTACAACGAGCCACATTTATAATTTAACATAATATATATTATGCGTCTTAAGTGCCTGAGCGCATGGAGGCCACCATCCATACCTGTCGTGCCGAACCAGACGGTCCGCACGTGGCGCCGCGACCAAGCCTGAATCACCCGGAAGCCGAGACGATCAGGCTCGCGATCTTCCAGCCAGCCGTCGGCAGCCAGTCGCTGTCGGCACTGATCACCCGCAGCTTGCCGTCGGTCTGCCAAGCGACCAATGGCACGGCCCGGCCCTGATGCTCCTGCTGGTAGGCCTCGTAGTCGAACTCGTCGCTCAATTCGGTTACCCGGATCTCACCACCCTGGGCGAGCAGGCTCGCGAATTTCGCCAGGCTCAGGTCATCGGCGAAAGCGCGCCGCCCGCGTCGCCAGGCAACGACCTGCTGCTTCTCGGCTTTCTGCTCGTCTGGATCGACGCTCTGGGGCAAGGAAAATACGCTGTCGCGACCGAACTCGGTGGCGAAATGCGCGCATAGCAGATCGTTGGTGTCGGGACGCCGGGACAGTGCCAGCAACTTGCCGATGCCGGTCAGATCCATATACCGCTCGGCGTGATCGCTGGCCGCATTGCCGAAATAGCTCGGTATGCCCGCCATGCGCACCGCGCGAATGCCTTCCCACGACGAGTCGGCAACGACCACCGGCACCTCGTTTTTGTGCAGTGCCGTGGCCAGCGCGCGCGGCACCGGTCCGCTGCCGGCAATCAACAATCCTTCCGCCGGCGGTGAGCGCACGTCGAGCAATGACAATAATGGCGCGGCCGTAAGGCTCTGCAGCACCACCGTGCCGAAGATGGCCACGAAGGTCAGCGGCACCAGCAATTCCGCCCCGGCATAGCCCTCGGCCTCGAAACGAATCGCGAATACCGCAGAAATTGCCGCCGCCACGATGCCACGCGGTGCGATCCAGCTCAGCGCGGCCCGTTCACGACCGCTCAGATCCGAGCCCGCCGCACACAAGAGTATCTTGAGCGGTCGCGCCACGAACTGGATGACCGCCAGCACGCCCAACCCGCCCCAGCCCAGCGCCTGAAGCCGGGCGAAATCCAGCCGCGCAGCGAGCAGCACGAACAGGCCCGAGATCAGCAACAGTGCCAGTGTCTCCTTGAATTCGAGAATTTCCTCAAGGTGCACACCGCGCATGTTGGCCAGCCAGACGCCCATGATGGTCACTGACAGCAGCCCGGCCTCAGCCTCCACCAGGTCCGCAAGCGCAAAGCAGGCGAACACCATCAGCAGGGTCGCCGCGTTGATCAGGTAATCCGGCACCCAGAGTCGGCGCAGCGCCAGGCCCCACAGGTAACCGAATCCGGCCCCGACCAGCAGGCCGCTCAGCAGCATGCGTGCCAGTACCAGCGCCGCCTCCCCGGCTGCTGCACCAATCCCGGCGGCGACCACGACGTTGAAGCACAGGACCGCGAGGATAGCGCCGATCGGGTCGATCAGGATGCCTTCCCAGCGCAGGATGTTCGCGATCCGTGCATTAGGGCGCACGGCACGCACCAGCGGCATGATTACGGTTGGACCAGTCACCACCATGATCGCGCCAAACAGAGCGGCAATCGGCCACGGCATGTCGACGAAAGCGCGCGCGGCGAGCGCGCACACCAGCCAGGTAACGACAAAACCGACCGTGACCATCCGGGTAACGACCCGGCCATGCCCGCGAATCTCTTCAAGCCTGAGCGTCAGGCTACCCTCGAACAGGATCGCGGCCACCGACAGCGAGACCAGCGGAAACAGCAGGTCGCCGAACAGCGCGTCGGGATCCAGTTCGAGTCGACCGCGCTCCCCGCCCCGCTTGGC
>CBFCXA010000155.1:0-6065 GCA_965601985.1 uncultured Chromatiales bacterium
TGCGTTTCGCACAGATATCGACGCCACCGAATGGGCATCGATCGTCGGCGGCAGCGGCGTCGGCGAGGAGCTGATCCGCGAAGCCGCCGAGCTGGCGATGCAGTCGCGCGCGACGATCTGCTGCTGGGCCATGGGGCTGACACAGCATCACAACGCGGTGGCCAACATCCAGGGCATCCTCAATTTCCTGATGTTGCGCGGCAACCTCGGTCGGCCCGGCGCGGGGGCCTGTCCTGTGCGCGGGCACAGCAATGTGCAGGGCGACCGGACCATGGGTATCACCGAACGGCCCGGCGCCGACTGGCTGGACTCTCTGCGACGCGAGTTCGGTTTTGACCCGCCGGAAGCCCACGGGCTCGATGCCGTAGATGCCATACGCGCGATGCACGCCGGCCAGGTACGGGTTTTCCTGGCCCTGGGCGGCAATTTCCTGTCGGCCAGTCCGGACAGCGCCTACACCAGTGACGCATTGAAGCGCTGTCGGCTGACGGTGCAGGTATCGACCAAGCTCAACCGCGCGCACCTGGTGACCGGGGAGACCGGGCTGATCCTGCCGGCCCTGGCTCGCAGCGAGGCAGACCGCCAGCCCTCCGGGCTGCAGTTCGTTACCTGTGAGAATTCGATGAGCGTCGTGCAGCCGTCCGCCGGTCAACTGAAACCGGCCAGTGCGGCTCTGCGCAGCGAGGTGCGGATCGTCGCGGAACTCGCCGCTGCGACGCTGGATGAAGACGCGCATCTCGACTGGCGGGCCTGGGCGGATGACTATGGCCGCATCCGCGAGCGGATCGAAGCCGCGGTACCGGGCTTCGAGGACTTCGACAGCCGACTCGAGCGCGACGGCCATGTCGTGCTGCCCAACCCGGTGCGGGATGAGCGGCGGTTTGCCACCGAGGATGGCCGGGCGCGTTTTCGCATCCATGCTCTGCCCGACAGTCACCCGGGGCCGGGTCGCTACCTGATGATGACGATTCGCAGTCACGACCAGTTCAATACCACCGTGTACAGCGACGAAGATCGCTACCGCGGCATCAGCGGCAGCCGCCGGGTCGTGCTCATGTCGACCGCGGACATGGCCGCGGCCGGCCTGGCGGCCGACGACCGGGTCGCGATTATCAGCCATCACGGTGATCAGCGGCGGCGTCTCGCCGGCTTTGCCGTCGTGCCCTACGATATTCCGCCGGGCTGCGTGGCGACCTACTACCCGGAGGCGAATCCGCTGGTGCCGATCGACCAGGTCGCGGAGCTGAGTAACACGCCGGCCTACAAGTCGGTGGTGGTCAGCATCGAGTCCCTGCGCTAACTGCTGTTTAGCTCACGGCGCCGGCATGGCGTCTGCTAGAATCCGCGCCCGTCCAGCCTTCAACCGGCCACTGCGCCATCCGATCGAGCCATGCCCACCGTACGTTTGCCTGACGGCAGCCAACGCAGTTACGACGAGCCGGTCACCGTCTCACAGGTCGCCGCGGATATCGGGCCGGGCCTGGCGAAAGCGGCCCTGGCGGCCCGCGTGGACGAGCGCCTGGTCGACACCGCGTACCTGATCGACAGCGACGTCGAGCTGGCGATTGTCACCGCGCGCGACGAGGACGGCCTGGAGATCATCCGGCACTCGACGGCGCATCTGCTGGCTCAGGCAGTGAAGTCGCTTTACCCGGAGACCCAGATCACCATCGGGCCGGTGATCGAGGACGGCTTCTACTACGACTTTGCCCGCGATGAGCCTTTCACGCCCGAGGATCTCGCCGCGATCGAGAAGCGCATGGCCGAGCTGGCCAAGGCCGACCTGCCGGTTGCCCGCGAAGTCTGGGAGCGTGGCGACGCGGTGCAGTACTTCTCCGACCAGGGCGAGCACTACAAGGCGGAAATCATCGCCGGCATCCCTGACGGCCAGGAGATCGGCCTTTACGGCCAGGGCGACTGGAAAGACCTGTGCCGCGGCCCGCACGTGCCCAGCACCGGCAAGCTAGGCGCCTTCAAGCTGACCAAACTGGCCGGCGCCTACTGGCGCGGGGACTCCAGCAACGAGATGCTCCAGCGCATCTACGGGACCGCCTGGCCGGACAAAAAAGCGCTGAAGGCCTACCTGCACCGGCTCGAGGAGGCCGAGAAGCGCGATCACCGCCGCTTCGGCAAGCTCCAGGACCTGTTCCACTTCCAGGAAGAGGCGCCGGGGCTCGTGTTCTGGCACGACAAAGGCTGGACCATCTACCGCAGCATCAAGGACTACATTCGCGCGCGGCTGGCCGAATCCGGGTATCAGGAAGTCAACACGCCGCAGATCGTCGATCGCAGTCTCTGGGAGCGTTCCGGCCACTGGGATAAATTCCGCGAGAACATGTTCACCACCGGCGACGAGGACCACCGGGTCTATGCCGTCAAGCCGATGAACTGCCCGTGCCACATCCAGATCTACAACTCGAGCCTGCACAGCTACCGGGATCTGCCGCTGCGCATGGCTGAATTCGGTTCCTGCCATCGCAACGAGCCCAGCGGCACTCTGCACGGGCTGATGCGGGTGCGTGGCTTCGTGCAGGACGACGCGCACATTTTCTGCACCGAGGACCAGGTGCAGGACGAGGTGTCCGCATTCATCGATTTGTTGTACAGCGTGTATGCCGACTTCGGCTTCACCGACATCTCGACCAAGCTCTCGACCCGGCCCGAACAGCGGGTCGGCAGCGACGAGCAGTGGGACCGGGCCGAAGCGGCTCTGCAGGCCGCGCTGGAGACCAAGGGGCTGGAGTTCGATCTGCAGCCGGGGGAGGGTGCGTTCTACGGGCCCAAGATCGAGTTCAACCTGCGCGACAGCATCGGCCGGGTCTGGCAGCTGGGCACCATCCAGCTCGATTTCTCGATGCCCGAGCGCCTCGGCGCGACCTATGTGGCCGAGGACAGCAGCCGGCAGACGCCGGTCATGCTGCACCGGGCAATTCTCGGCTCGGTCGAGCGTTTCATCGGCATCCTGCTCGAGCATCACGCCGGCAGCCTGCCGGCCTGGCTGGCGCCGGTGCAGGCGGTCATCGTGAATATTACCGACCGGCAGGACGACTACGCCTTGAAAGTCGAGGAAATGCTGAAAAATCAGGGTTTTCGCGTGTCCAGCGACTTGAGGAACGAAAAGATCGGCTTTAAAATCCGCGAGCACACGTTGCAGCGGATCCCCTATCTCCTCGTCGTGGGTGACCGGGAAGCCGCTGACAACACCGTGGCCGTGCGCACGCGTGAGGGCAAGGACCTGGGCAGCATGTCGGCGAGTGATTTCGCCGCGCGCCTGGAAGCCGAGATCGCGAGCCGCGGCCGTACTCGTTTGGAGGATTAATTATCGCTGCAAAGAAACGCGTCCGACGCAACGACGAAATCGAAGCCCCGCAGGTGCGGGTGATTGGTTCGGACGGAGAACAAATCGGCGTCATGCTTGTTCGCGATGCCCTGGCACGGGCCAAGGAGGAAACTCTTGACCTCGTGGAGGTGTCGCCGAATGCCGAACCCCCGGTGTGTCGAATCATGGATTTCGGCAAGTTCCAGTTCGAGCAGAAGAAGAAGCAGACAGCGTCGAAGACCAAGCAGAAGCAGACACAGATCAAGGAAGTAAAGTTCCGACCCGGAACCGAGGAGGGCGACTACCAGGTCAAGTTGCGCAACCTCGTACGCTTCCTGACTCAGGGAGACAAGGCGAAAATTACGCTGCGTTTCCGTGGGCGTGAGATGGCCCATCAGGAGCTTGGCGTCAAGTTGCTGAAGCGGGTGGAAGCAGACCTGGATGAACTGGCTACCGTCGAGCAGTTTCCGAAACTCGAAGGCAGGCAGCTCATCATGGTGATGGCGCCACGTAAAAAGTGAGTTGAAGGACAGACCGGGGCCGGAACGCTTATTCCGCCAGCCGCGGAGTGGGCGTTCCGGCCCCGGTTTGTCTGGTAACCCGCCTGCCAAGGTCGCTGAGCGATTCTGATCAGGCCCCGGAGTAAAAAATGCCCAAGTTGAAAAGTAATCGCGGTGCGGCGAAACGGTTCCGCCGTACCGGACGGGGTGGCTTCAAGCGCGCCCAGTCACATTTGAACCACATCCTGACCAAGAAGAGCTCGAAGCGTAAGCGTCAGCTGCGACCGATGGCTCAGGTTGCCGACAGCGATCTGAAAAGTGTCCGTCGCATGCTGCCCGGCAGCTGAATGCCGTTCGCCAACCGCTAACAGGAGAGCATCATGGCCAGAGTAAAAAGGGGCGTAATTGCCCGAGCCCGTCACAAGCGGGTGCTGAAGAAAGCCAAGGGTTACTACGGTGCCCGTAGCAAGATATTCCGCGTCGCCAAGCAGGCAGTTACGAAGTCCGGGCAATATGCCTACCGTGATCGTCGCCAGCGCAAGCGGCAATTCCGGGCGCTGTGGATCGCCCGCATCAATGCAGCCGCGCGTCTGCACGGTCTGTCCTACAGTCGATTTATCAACGGTTTGAATCGCGCCGGTGTGGAGGTGGATCGCAAGATCCTCGCCGACCTCGCCGTGCATGACGCCGACGCCTTCGGTGCGCTGGCCTTACAGGCCAGGGACGCGCTGGGCAACGACTGAGCCGGCCCGGAGCCGGCTGACCGGGGCCTTAGTCCCGGACCAGGAGCAGCTAGCGCCAATGCAGGACCTGGATGAGCTGATCGGCCGCGCCCGCGCGGCGGTGTCTGAGGCTGCCGATCTCGACGGCCTCGATCGCGTGCGCGTGGGCTACCTGGGTAAAAAGGGTGAGCTGACCGGGTTGTTGAAGCAGCTCGGCAGCCTGCCTGCGGATGAGCGCCCGGCGGCAGGCCAGGCGATCAACCACGCCAAGGGCCAGGTGCAGGAGGCGATCCAGGCGCGCCGGGACGCGCTCGAGCAGGCGCGACTGGAGCAGGAACTTGCCAGCGGTGCGATCGACGTCAGCCTGCCGGGCCGGGGCCAGCTACCCGGTGGCCTGCATCCGGTGACGCGGGCGCGCGAGCGCATCGAGGGTATTTTCCGGGCTGCGGGTTTCGAAGTTGCTGACGGACCGGAGGTCGAAGACGAGTTCCACAATTTCACCGCGCTGAATATCCCGGAGAACCATCCGGCCCGCGCGATGCACGACACCTTTTATTTTCCGTCCGGGCAGTTGCTGCGCACGCATACCTCACCGGTACAGATTCGAACCATGGCTCGGCAGGGCGCACCGCTGCGCGTCATTGCGCCCGGTCGCGTGTATCGCTGCGACTCGGACATGACGCACACGCCGATGTTCCATCAGGTCGAGGGGCTGGTCATCGATCGCGATATCAGCTTTGCTAATCTCAAAGCGATCCTGCATGAATTTGTCGAACGTTTTTTCGAACGTCCCGCGCGCCTGCGTTTCCGGCCTTCCTATTTTCCGTTCACCGAACCCTCGGCGGAAGTCGATGTCTGGTCCGAATCAGGCCGCTGGCTGGAGATCCTGGGTTGCGGCATGGTGCACCCGCGGGTACTCGAGAATGTCGACATCGATCCGGAGGAATACACCGGCTATGCCTTTGGCATGGGCGTCGAACGCCTCGCGATGCTGCGCTACGGGGTCGATGACCTGCGCATGTTCTTCGACAACGATCTGCAGTTCCTGCGGCAGTTTGCTTAAGGCCTGCGGCGATGAAGATTCCACGTTCCTGGCTGCGCGAATGGGTCGACACGGACCTGGATGCCGAGACCCTCGGTGAGCGGCTGACCACGCTTGGACTGGAAGTCGACTCCGTCGACCCGGTCGCTCCGCCGCTCGTCGGCGTCGTGGTCGCGGAAGTCCGCTCGGTCACGCCGCATCCCGATGCTGACCGGCTGTCTGTCTGTGAGGTATCGACCGGCGGTGACCAGGCGCTGCAGATCGTCTGCGGAGCCGCGAACGTCCGCGCCGGCGGCAAATTCCCGCTGGCCACGACCGGCGCGATGCTGCCTGGCGGTATGGAAATCCGCGAAACACGACTGCGCGGTGAACTGTCACAGGGCATGCTGTGCTCGGCGAACGAACTCGGCATCGGTGAGGCGGCCGATGGCCTGATGGCGTTGCCCGACTTCGAAGCAGCGGCCCTGCCGGAGGCACAGCCC
>CBFCXA010000156.1:0-6059 GCA_965601985.1 uncultured Chromatiales bacterium
CGAGCGCTTTCTGCGCGACGGTGACGAGCAGATTGCGATCTGTGTGGGCGAAAACGGCGAGGAGCACGTGGCCTTCGACAAGGTGCTGGTAGCACTCGGCCGCCGCGCCAACACCGACGGCCTGGAGATCGAGAACGCCGGCCTGAGCCTGAATGCCAACGGCACCCTGCCGGTGAACGACTACCTGCAGACATCGCAGCCGCACATTCTCGGCTGCGGCGACGTCACCGGGCCCTACCAGCTGACCCACGCGGCCGGCTTCCAGGGCTGGTTCTGCGCGATGAACGCGCTGTTCGGCAATCTGAAGCGCTTCAAGGTCGACTATTCGGTGATGCCCTGGGCGGTGTTTACCGATCCGGAGATCGGCAGGGTCGGCATTACCGCGGCCGAAGCCAAGCAACAGGGTATTCCCTGCGAGGTCACGCGTTACGGCATCGACGACCTGGACCGCGCGATGGCCGACGGTGAGGACAACGGTTTCGTAAAAGTCGTGACCGCCAAGGGCAGCGACAAGATTCTCGGCGCAACGGTGGTCGGCCACCACGCCGGCGAACTGATCACCGAATACGTGACCGCGATGAAGCACGGCATGGGCCTGCGAAAAATACTCAATACCATCCACATCTACCCGACGCTGGCCGAAGCGAATCGCTACGCAGCCGGCGAGTGGCAGAAAGCGCGGATCTCGCCGCTGGCGCTGAAAGTAGCGGCGCGCTTCAACCAGTGGCGGCGCGGGTAGCCCTAGATCCAGGCCGTACCGGCTTCACGGCGTTACAAGTTGTTACCCGCCGGCCGCCTAAGCGGTCCAACCACCCTCTAGAATAGGGGTCATGAGCAGCTCCATTACAGCGAGCCTGGCGGAGGAATCCGCCACCCGCAGCCCGGGTGATGCCGGCGTCATCGTGACCCGGCAGCTGCGCCGGACCTACCAGATGGGCGACGCCGAGATCCATGCTCTGGATGGCGTCGACCTGGTAATCGGGCGCGGGGAATACGTCGCAATCATGGGGCCATCCGGTTCCGGCAAGTCCACGTTGATGAACATGATCGGCTGCCTGGACAAGCCCGACGACGGCGACTACTGGCTCAATGGCGAACTGGTTTCCGGCCTCAATGACAGCGAGCTCGCGCGCATCCGCAACCGCGAGATCGGCTTCGTGTTCCAGACCTTCAATCTGCTGCAGCGGGCGACCGCGCTGCACAATGTGGAGGTGCCGCTGATATATGCCGGCATCAGCCGCAAGCTCCGCCAGGAGCGAGCCCAGCGGGCGCTGGAGCAGGTCAGCCTGGACACGCGCATGGACCACAAGCCGAGCGAGTTGTCCGGCGGGCAGCGCCAGCGCGTCGCGGTAGCCAGGGCGTTGGTTACCGAACCGAGCATCCTGCTGGCTGACGAGCCGACCGGCAATCTCGACTCCCACACCGCAGACGAAATCATGGATCTGTTCGGCCAGCTGCACGCGGCCGGAAACACCATCGTGCTGGTCACCCACGATCGCAAGATCGGCGAGCACGCCGAGCGTGTCGTGCGCATGCTCGACGGGCAGATCGAATCGGACACCAGGAATCGCTAGCTTGAGAAAACAATCACTTATTTTGGCCTGTACGGCCCTCGCGCTCGCCGCCTGCGAAAAGCCGGTAGAGAAGCAGGTATTCCGTACCGGCGAGGTCACCACGCGCGACATCGTCGTCACTGTCGAAGCCGCCGGTGTGATCGAGCCGTTCCAGACGGTAGAGCTCAAGTCCAAGGCATCCGGAGAAATCCTGTCGATATCGGGCGAGACCGGTGATGTGATCGAGGAAGGCACGCTGCTGGTGCAGGTCGACAAGCGCGTGCCGAAGAATCAGCTGGCGCAGGCCGAGGCGCGGCTCGAGGCCGCGATCGCCCGCCGCAATATCGCCGAGGCCCAGGCCAAGCGGTCGAAGACACTGTTCTCATCGCGCACCATCAACGAGGTCGACTACGAGCAGACGGTGCTGGAGCTGGCCAATGCAAAGGCCGAGGTCGTCAGCAACCGGGTCGATGTCGACAATGCACGCATTGCGCTTGAAGACACCGAAATGCGCGCGCCGATCACCGGCACACTGATCGAACGGCTGGTCGAACCCGGCCAGGTGATCTCCTCGCCGACCATGGACGTCGGCGGTGGCAGCCTGCTGCTGAAGATGGCGGACCTGAGCAAGGTGCAGGTGAAGACCCTGGTCGACGAGACCGACATCGGCAAGATCCAGCCGGGCCTGCCGGTCACGGTGACGGTGACGTCGTTTCCGAACCAGCCGTTTGCCGGCGAGGTGCTGAAAGTTGAGCCACAGGCCGAAGCCGAGCAGACGGTCACGACCTTCTCGGTGCTGATGACGCTGGACAACGAAAACGGGCTGCTGCGCCCGGGGATGAATGCCGATGTGGAGATCCGCGTCGCGGAGCGAAGCGACGTGGTGGCTGTGCCGACTGCAGCCTTGCGCACCGCCCGCGATATCCCGGTCGCCGCGCAGCTGGTCGGTCTGACCCCGGAAGAGGTCCGCGCCCAACTCGGCGACAGCGGTGGGCAAAGCCCGGCGGGGAGGCCTGCAGCCGGCCGCGACGCCGGCGCGGACCGCTACCGCTTCGCCAACCGCTACTGGGTGTTCGTGCAGAACGGCGAGCAGATCAGCGCCCGCAACATCGAGACGGGCCTGACCGACCTGGACTATAGTGAGGTCACCAGCGGGCTGGATGGCGGCGAGACGGTAATCCTGCTGCCGAGTTCCGGGCTGGTGCAGTCGCAGCAGCGCCTGCAGCAGCGCATGCGCCAGTTCACCAGCCTGCCGGGCATGAGCGGCAACCGTAACCGAGGCAACTAGACCATGCTGCTGGGTGAAATGATCATCGTCGCGCTGCAGTCGATCCGCGCGAACCTGTTCCGGGGCTTCCTGACCATGCTCGGCATCATCATCGGCGTCGGCTCGGTGATCACCATGGTCTCGCTCGGCTCCGGCGCGCAGGCGGCGATCGACGACCAGATAGAAGCACTGGGCGCGAACATCCTGTCGGTCAGCAGCGGCGGCATGTTCCGCCACGGCGTGGCGCAAGACGTCGGTACGCTGACCATCAGCGATGCACAGGCGATCGCCGAGGATGCGGATGCCATCTCTGCCGTCGTCCCCGAGAAGTCCGGGCGCCTGCAGGTCAAACTCGGCAACATGAACCAGAACCTTCAGGTGGTCGGTACCACGCCGAACTTCCAGCCGGTCAACCGCTACAACCTGGAAGCCGGCCGCATGTTCACGCTGGCCGACAACGCGGCCAAGCGGCGCGTCGCCGTGGTCGGCAACGATGTCGCGGCCAAGTTCGAAACGTCTACCGCCGGCCTGCTCGGCGAGACCGTGTACATGAACGGCATCGGCTTCGAAGTCGTCGGCGTGTTCGAAACCGTCGGCCAGGTGGGTTGGCGCAATGTGGACGAGCAGATCTGGATTCCGCTGGCGACCGCGCAGTTCCGGGTATTCGGCGACGACGAGCTCGGCCGCATCAACGCCCAGGTCGCGCCGGGTTTCTCGCCCGAGCAGGGCATCATCGACATCGAGCGGGTCCTGCGACGTGAGCACAAGATCCAGCCCGGCAAAGACAACGATTTCAGCATCGGTGACCCCACGCAGTTCTTTAACGTACGCAAGGCGGCAACGGATATTTTTGCCTACCTGCTGGCCGGCATCGCGACCATCAGCCTGATCGTCGGCGGCATCGGCATCATGAACATCATGCTGGTGACGGTCACCGAGCGGACGCGCGAGGTGGGCGTGCGCAAGGCGCTGGGCGCAACCCGGCTGAACATCCTCATGCAGTTCCTGGTCGAGGCGCTGGTGCTGTGCCTGCTGGGCGGCACGGTCGGCATCCTGCTCGGTACCGGCATCGCTTCCGCGATATCGCGCCTGGCCGGATGGCAGACCATCGTGTCGATGGAAGCGGTCGGCATCGCGTTCGCCTTCAGCGCCGGGGTCGGCCTGTTCTTCGGCATCTGGCCGGCGCGCAAGGCCGCCAACCTGAACCCGATCGACGCGCTTCGCTACGAGTAGTGGCGTCGGCCGTCCCGCGTATCAGCGGTTTTCCGCCGGTCGTCGGCCGCCAGCCGCGGCTGCTGATCCTGGGCTCCATGCCGAGTGAGGCCTCGCTCGAAGTCAGCCAGTACTACGGCCTGCCGCGCAACGCGTTCTGGGCCATCATGGGCGAGCTGTTCGGCGCCAGCCGTGAGCTGCCCTACAAAGAGCGCCTGCGGATTCTGAAACGTCACGGTGTAGCGCTGTGGGACGTGCTCGCCGAGTGCCGGCGGCGCGGCAGTCTCGACTCCGCGATCGAGCTGCGCGACGCGCGAGTCAACGATGTTGCCGGCTTTCTCAAGCGTCACCGCGGTATTCGCCGCGTGTATTTCAACGGCAGCAAGGCCGCCGAGGTCTATCGGCGTCGCGCGTTACCGGAGGTAGAAGCGGTCGCGCCCTACGTGAGTCATCACCGCCTGCCGTCGACCAGCCCGGCGATGGCCAGCCTGAGCCTGGAAGACAAGATCGAGCAGTGGCGGGTGATTCTGCATACGGGCTGACGTCTGTCGCTAGACGCCCGTTCTTCAGACGTCGATCGCCAGCGCGATGGCAGCGGTCAGGCGTGTGAGGTCTGCCGGCTCGATCACGTAGGGTGGCATCAGGTACACGAGGTTCCCGAACGGGCGGATCCACACCCCGGCGTCGACGAAACGGCGCTGGACTTGCGCGACATCGACCGGCTCATCCGTTTCAACCACACCAATCGCGCCCAGCACGCGCACGTCGCGTACCCCCGGTGCTGCGCGATACGGCTCGAGTTCATCACTAAGCTGGATCTCGATGGACGCCACCTGGCGTTGCCATGCGCCGGTTTGCAGCAGCGCGACGCTGCGCCCGGCCACCGCGCATGCCAGCGGGTTGGCCATGAAGGTCGGACCGTGCATCAACACGCCACCGTCGGCGGAAATACCCTCGGCCAGCTCCCGGGTCGTCAGCGTGGCCGCCAGCGTCATGTAACCGCCGGTCAGCGCCTTGCCGAGGCACAGGATGTCCGGTGTGACCCCGGCGTGTTCCAGCGCGAAAAATTTTCCCGTCCGGCCAAAGCCGGTGGCAATCTCGTCGAAGATGACCAGTACATCGTGTTCACGACACAGCCGCACCAGTTCGGCCAGGTAGTCGGCCGAGTAAAACCACATGCCGCCGGCACCCTGCACGATAGGCTCGAGGATCAGCGCGGCGATGTCTCCGGCATGCTGATCCAGCAAGCGCGCGGCCTCGTCGAGATCCGTCGCTGCCAGCGGCTCGCCGAAACGCGGGCGTGGCTTTGGTGCAAAGAAATGCTGCGGCAACACCGGTGTAAACAGCTCATGCATGCCATTGACCGGGTCGCAGACCGCCATCGCGCCGAAGGTATCGCCGTGATAACCGCCGCGAATCGTCAGCAGCTTCGATTTCTGCGGCCGGCGGTGGGCGACCTGGTACTGCAGCGCCATCTTGATCGCGACCTCGACCGACACCGAGCCGGAATCAGCGAAAAACACCTGTTCGAGTTCCGGCGGTGTGAGTTCGAGCAGCTGACGGGCCAGCTTGACCGCCGGGGCGTGGGTCAGCCCGCCGAACATCACATGGGCCATGTCGTCGAGCTGTGCGCGCACGGCCGCATTCAGTTCCGGGTGGTTATAGCCGTGGATCACGCACCACCAGGACGACATGCCGTCGATCAGCTCGCGACCATCGGCCAGGCGCAGGCGCACGCCGCTGGCCGAAGCAACCGGATAAGCCGGCAGCGGATCGACTACCGAGGTGTACGGATGCCAGAGATGCTGGCGGTCGAATTCGATCATGCGTTCAGCTGGTCCAGGTTCAGCGCCGCCGCGGCGGCAGCGATATCCGGTGACGGACCCAAGGGGGGGATTACGCCAATGCACGGCGCGGACAGGCGCGCGCGCAGGGTCGCGAGGTTATCGTCGAGACGCTCCATCGGCGTCCCTGGCGTAGTGCCGACCCAGCCCGCCAGCGACAACCCGCTGGCGGACACGGACTGC
>CBFCXA010000157.1:0-6019 GCA_965601985.1 uncultured Chromatiales bacterium
GAAACCGCAATGGTTTTGGGCGTGGCCTCGCCAAACAGCAGCAGCAGCGGCACCATCAGGACCGTGCTTGCCCAGGCAGCCTGTTCAACGCCATAAAGTCTCACCAGGATGCCGGTCAGATTGGCGGCTGCGGCAACATTGACGAACTCGTTGCCGCACAGAATGGAGATGATCAGGCGCCGCGGCTGGTCAAGCAGCGCGTGCAGTTTTTCGGATTGCGGGTTGCGCTCGCGTCGGAGCTGATGCAACTGCATGCGGGACAGCGAGAAAAGGGCCGTCTCGGAACCGGAGAAGAACGCCGACGCCACGAACAGCAGGGCCAGCACGACCAGCCGCAGCATCATGTCCGGCTGAAGCAGCATCGCGTAATCTGCCGCGAATAGCCCGGCCGCGCGGGAAAGAGGCTCGGCGACCAATTCGTTCATGTCTTTGTCAGTTTAAGCCAAAACGGGCGGGCGAGTTTGTAGGCTCGCGTTTATCGCGAGGCCCGAGGCCCGGATGCGGGTGGCGATGCAGTCAGGTGGCCGGCGTCGAGTCGATCAGCATCACCTGGAAGCGGCCGATGCCCTCGCGCAGCTTGATGGCCTCGGCGTACTCGGGCGAGTCCCAGAAGCGCTTCGCCGCCTCACGGGTTGGCCATTCCGACACCAATGCGCTCGGGTTGTCGCAGATGCCATTCTCCAGAAACTCGCCGCCCGCGCCCTTGATGATGTAACGGCCGCCAAACTTCTCGACCAGCCGCGGTACGACGGTGGCGTAGCCGGACAGAAACTTATCGCGGTCGAAGATCTCGCCGATTACGATCATGTAGCAGCGGGTCTCGGGCATGTTTTTTGTTCTCGCTTTTTGTCAGTGCTTACTTAGCTCTGAATACCGCCGAAATCGGGGCCAGCCGGCACAACGACTGCCGATACGACCCGAACGTTTCGGCGCAGATCTGTTTACCTATGTCCAAGGCAGCGTGTTTGTTCATCGGTGTGAGGAAAAGCTGAACGTGAAATCGTCGATGCCCGCATGCCAGTAGGCTTCGTTCGAGAATTCAATTCTGGTAATGCCCCGGTAATCGGCATCGAACCAGATGGGCCCGCTGCCGCTGGTCCTGAAACGGTCTTCGTAGACCAGTTCTTCATTCCGCCACGCGCGGACGATCACGTCGCAATTCTCGCCTTGGTCCAGGGTCATCGTAACGAATCCACCGACGAAGTCGATCGCTGTCTCTGACCAGGTGCTTGCCGGGTGCCCGGCGCTGGTGTAGGCGAAGTATTCGGACGAGACCGTAGCGTTGACGTGGCTGGCTGTCCGGTAAAACTTCTGGTGGGTAGCGACCCAGTTGTTCCAGTTCAGGCCGGCGTAACCGCTGGGAACTTCGTAGAGCGTATCCGACGAAGTGAGGTCGTCGAATCCGACGCTGCGCGTGCAGGGCAGCATTTCCGGTCCGGGACTGCCGGGGTCGATACGAGACACCACGACCGGATAGTGTTTGACGCGGACTTCCCTCGACCAGGACCGGCCTCGCACGTCCGTCAATCGCAATTGCCACGTTCCCGGTGCGGCTTTGAATAGGTAGCGCCCGGTGTCCGAAACTGACACATTCGATGTTATTCCATCAGGACTGACGGCCTCGAAACGTTAAGCAGTAGAGGTCGTGCCGCCACGATTGTCAAGACATAAGTCAGCGCGTCACCGTCCGGGCCACGGCTGTTGAAAGCTTATGTGAAATTCCCGTGATGCTGTCCCATCTGTCCGTGGGTTACCTAGAACTACTAATCAGGAAATCTCGTAACTATGTGAACTCGCAGCCATTGGTTACCGCTGTGTTGATAAGGTCAACGCCCGACCCGTAGCCGATCGACGCAGGAAGCGTCGAAGAAGCTGCGGGGAACGATGACGAGGAATAACAATGGACAAGAAAAGAAAAACCAGAGACGACGCGCGTCGCGATTTCATCAAGAAGGCTGGCAAGCTCGCGATCTATACGCCGCCCGCCATGCTGACCTTGATGCAGCCTAGCTACACGGCCTTTGCCAAGTCTGGCGGTTGCAACAACGGTTTCGGCAATGGCGATGAGGGATGCAGCCCGAATCCCAACGGCGCTAACTACAACCAGGACGAGTAAGCGTTACTCTTCCAGTGTCGTGAACGCTGGCCGGAGGGCGGCTTGAAGGATTACCCGTCTGTCGAGTAGCTGAAGATTTAAATCCCGCTGCTTTCGTCGGTGCTGCTCTTCCGGATCACGGCACCGACCGTCGGAAATCCTTCTGTCGTCAGCCGGAGCGTGTTTCGCAGGCTGGTAGTGCGCATTTATCGGCGCCGCTTGCGGCGTGCCAGGCTAATCGGTGCCGTCCGGTCGCCTGGCGCGTGGCAAGTTGTCGGCTGAGACGCGACGGATGTCCGGCGCTCAAGCGTGGTGGCAGGCGACCTCGTGCCGGTCGGCAAGCTGCTGCAGTGCAGGTTCCTGTGACACACACAAAGGCGTCGATTTCGGGCAGCGCGTTCGGAAACCGCAACCCGAGGGCGGGTCCAGCGGCGATGGCAATTCGCCTTCCAGCGGCTGCAGCGATTCCAGCACCTTGCGGCTGGGGTCCGGTTCCGGCACCGACTGCAGCAGCGCCTGTGAGTAGGGATGGCGCGGGCGCTGGAAAAACTCGTCGCGATCGGCGATTTCGACCGCTTCGCCCAGGTACATCACCATCACGCGCGTCGCCATGTAGCGCACGATCGACAGGTCATGGCTGATGAAGATCATCGCGATACCGGTATCCCGCTGCAGGTCGCGCAGCAGGTTGCAGATCTGTGCCTGGATCGAAACGTCAAGCGCGCTGACCGGTTCATCGCAGACAATGACCCGAGGTTCAAGGATCATCGCGCGCGCGATGCTCACACGTTGACACTGACCGCCGCTGAATTCATTCGGGTAGCGTCGGGCCAGGGCAGCGCGCAGACCGACACGCTCCATCATCGCAGCGGCGCGCCGTTCTCGGTCTTCAGCGCTGAGCTCCGGCGCGTGAATACGCAGCGGTTCGGCGATGATTTCTCCGACGGTCATGCGCGGGTTCAGACTGGACAGCGGATCCTGGAAAATCACCTGCAGGTCTTTACGTACCGGCACCAGCGCGCGATCGTCGAGCTCACACAGATTGTTGCCCTGCCAGATCACACGACCCTTGGTGGGCCGCACGAGTTGCAGGATGGCCCGGCCGAGAGAGGACTTGCCGCAGCCGGTTTCACCGACCACGCCCAGGGTTTCGCCATCGCGCAGTTCGAAACTCACGCCGCGCACCGCCTTTAGCACGCGTTTGCCGCGTCCGAACAGGCCGGCGCCCGCGATCGGGTAATGCACGCTGAGGTCTTCTACCTGCAGCAGCGAAGCACTCATGCGGCGGCCTCGCGATGGCAAGCCCAGGGATGTGCACCGCCGCGGTCGCGCAGCGCCGGACGCTCGGCCAGGCATCGGTCTTCGACCAGTTCGCAACGCTCGGCGAAGGCGCAGCCGGCGGGCAGCCGTTCGAGGTCGGGCGGCTGCCCGGCGATGGTCGGCAGGTCTTTGCCCGGGTCACCGCTCAGCGTCGGCACCGAGCGCAGCAGGCCCGCTGTGTAGGGGTGTCGAGGTCTTGAGAATATTTCCTCAGTCGTACCGATTTCGACTGGCCGCCCGGCGTACATGATCAGCACCCGGTCGCAGAGCCCGGCCACCACGCCGAGGTCGTGGGTGATCATCACGATCGACGTGCCGGTATGCCGTTTCAGGCCGTCGAGCAGACGCAGGATTTGCGCCTGAACAGTCACGTCGAGTGCGGTGGTCGGCTCATCCGCGATCAGAATGTCGGGTTTGCACAGCATCGCCATCGCGATCATCACGCGCTGGCGCATGCCGCCGGAGAGTTCGAACGGGTAGGCATTAAAGCGGCTGGCAGGATCCGGAATTTTCACGATGTCGAGCATCTCCAGCGACTTCTCGCGCGCGGCCGACTTGCTCAGTCCCTGGTGGCGTATCAGCCCTTCCATTAACTGTTCGCCGATACGCATGGTCGGCGTAAGCCCTGACAGCGCATCCTGGAACACCATGGCCAGCCGGTCACCGCGCAGTTCGTCGAGCTCGGCGCGCGGCAGATTGAGAATTTCGCGATCTTTGTACCGCACCGAGCCGGAGGCCTGACCGTTCGGCGCCAGTAAGCCGAGCATCGCCAGGAAGCTCTGGGTCTTGCCCGAACCCGATTCGCCGACCACGCCCAGGCAATCGCCCGCGTCCAGGTCCAGCGACAGTTCGTTGACCGCACAGACTTCGCCGTCTTCGGTGCGAAAGCGCACGTCGAGATTGCGACAGCTCAGCAGCGCGGACATCGGATCAGCGGCCCTGCGGGTCGAGCGCGTCGCGCAAGCCGTCGCCGATGAAGTTGAAGCAGAACATGGTGATCGCCAGCAGCGTGGCCGGGAAAAACAGCAGCCAGGGTGCACTGTCCAGCTGGCCCGAGCCCTGCGATATCAGCAGCCCCCAGCTGGTCAGCGGCTCCTGCACGCCGAGGCCGATGAAGCTGAGATAACTCTCGATGACGATGTTGGTCGGAATCAGCAGCGTCACGTAGACCACCACCGGCCCGAGCACGTTCGGGATGATGTAGCGCCGGAGAATCGCCGGCTTCGACATGCCGATGGCCACGGCCGAGTCGACGTACTCCTTGGCTTTTACGCTCAGGGTCTGCCCGCGCACGATGCGCGACATGGTCAGCCACTCGACCGCGCCGATAGCAACGAACACCAGGTAGATGTTGCGCCCGAACACGGTGACCAGGATGATGATGAAGAACAGCAGCGGCAGCGAGTACAGGATATCGACCAGGCGCATCATGAAGCCGTCGGTGCGCCCGCCGATGAACCCGGCGACCGCGCCGTAGGTCACGCCGATCAGCAGCGCGACCGCGGTGGTCAGCAGGCCGATCGTCAGCGACACGCGCCCGCCGTAGAACACGCGCACGAACAGGTCGCGGCCGTTCGCATCCGTGCCGAACCAGTGGAAATCGTCAAACGAAGGCGGCGCCAGGATTGCTTCCCAGGACGCATCCTCGATCGCATGCGGCCAGAACATCGGGATCAGCACGGACGCCAGACCAATCACGATCAGCACGTAAATGCTGCCCATCGCTGCATGGTTGCGCCGAAAGCGCGCCGCGGCCTGGCGCCATAACGAACGCGGCGCGTCGCCGGCCGCAGCACGGCTGAGCACCTGTGAGCCCAGCAGCTCGCCGCGTTCCGCACTCACCGGTAGGCCTTGCGCACGCGCGGGTCGAGGCCTGCATAGGCCAGGTCGGAGAGCAGGTTGAGTGTAATGATCAGGCTCGCATAAATGACGACCACGCCCATGACCAGCGGATAGTCGCGGTTCAGTGCGCCCTGAATGAAATACCGGCCGACGCCGGGCAGGTTGAAGATCAGCTCGATCACCAGCGAGCCGGTCATGATGCCGGCCAGCGCCGGCCCGAGATAGCCGACCAGCGGGATCAGCGCCGAACGCAGTACATGGTGAATGACGATGCGCCGCTCACCCAGCCCCTTGGCCCGCGCGGTGCGCACGAAGTTGGCACGCAGTACTTCGAGCATGCCGCCGCGTACCAGCCGCGCGATGATCGCGATCTGCGGCAGCGCCAGCGCGGTCACCGGTAATACCATGTTCTGCCAGGCGCCGTCGTTCCAGCCGGCTACCGGCAGTAGTTTCAGGTACAGGCCAAAAAACAGCGCGAGGATCGGCGCAACCACGAAACTCGGAATCGCAATGCCGGTCATGGCCAGCGCCATCACGCTGTGGTCGATCAAGCTGTTCTGTCGCAGCGCTGCGATGATGCCGGCCAGTCCGCCGAACAGCAGCGCAACGAACATCGACGTAACGCCGAGTTTCACGCTCACCGGCAGGCCGATCGCCACCAGTTCGGTAACGCTGAAATCCTTGTAGACCAGCGACGGGCCGAAATCACCGCGTAGCGCGTTGGCGACGTAGATGCGGAACTGCTCGATCAGCGGCTTGTCG
>CBFCXA010000158.1:0-5986 GCA_965601985.1 uncultured Chromatiales bacterium
CGTCGACGAGGGCGCTGAGGTCAGAAAGGGCGAGGTCCTGGCGGAGGTTGAGACCGACAAGGCGATCGCGGAAATCGAATCGCCGTCGGACGGAATACTGGCTCGAATTCTCGTGCCTTCCAGCGACGACGACGTTCCGGTCAATACAATGCTCGCTGAACTGGCAACATCTGCGAGCGAGAACGTATCCGCTCCGTCCGGCGACAAACCCGGAGGACGTCCCGACACAGGCGCAGTCGTCAAGCCCGCCCCGCGGTCGACAGCCGATCGCCCCGCCCCGGAATCCGGCACTGGGGAACGACGCGTCAAGGCCAGCCCGGCTGCGCGTCGCGCAGCGAGAACCGCGGGGGTCGATCTGACAGGCGTCACCGGCACAGGACCGGGAGGCCGAATTACCCAGGCCGACGTCGCCGCGCACGCCGATGCAATGCAACGCCCGGAGCAAGGGCGACCCGAGCCAGCAGCTGTCGCTCGCCGGCAAGCGCTGCGGCAGGCAATCGCACGCGCTATGGTCGCGTCCAAGAATACAGTCCCGCATTTCTACGCCGAGACCGAGGTGCTGATCGACGAACTACTCGATTTCAAGCAGAAAGTCGGGGCGGATTATCCGAACGCGCGTATCACGCTGACCACATTGCTGGTGCTAGCCGCGGCGCGCTCGCTTCGCGATGTGCCGGAGGTCAACGGTCACTGGGAAGGCGAACGCATCGCCCGCCAGGACAACTGCGATATCGGGGTTGCGGTTGCAGTTGACGGCGGCGTCGTAGTCCCGGTGGTCCGGGCCGCCGACACGCTTGCCCCGGACCGGATCGCGGCACAACTGACTGAGCTCGGCGACGCTGCCCGACAAGACAAGTTACGGCAATCCGATCTCGGGGGTGCCAGCCTGACCCTCTCGAACCTTGGAATGTTCGGCATCGATCGTTTCTATCCGATAATCAACCCGCCGGAGCCGTTGATCATCGGCATCGGCCGGGCCCGACGCGTTCCGTACGTGATAGACGACCTGATTGGCATCAGGACTGTCATGACCTGCTCTTTCGCGGTCGATCATCGCGTGATCGACGGAGCTCTGGTCGGCAGGTTCGCCGAGGCTCTGCGAGGATACCTGGAGCGGCCAGCTGCCCTGACTGCGTGACTGTGGCAAAGACTGGCTCCGTCCGCATGCCAGTCTCGACAATCAACCCCCGATCAGGCGCGTACTCAGCAATGAGAACGGGCTGGTGGCTTTACGCAACTACTCATCCCGTTCGTCCGGTTCCGATGCGCCCGGTTCCGGAGTTTCAAGCTCGGGCTCGGCCGCCTCGGGGTCGACTTCCGGTGGCTCGTTAATCAGCAGGTCTACCGCTTCAGCCGTGGTTGGCTGGAAGAAGCCGAGCCCGCAGGATGTAGTCGGGCGCGGTATGGCGCCGCCGAAGCGCTGCAGTACCCGGATGATGTCGGTATTGCACAGGCGGGTCAGGGAAGTCGCGTAACTGTAGCCGTCGCCGCGCTTCAGCCCGTTACAGCGACGCGGCAGCCGGTTGATGTAGATGCTGCCACCACGCATGTAGAAGATGATGGTCTGATCATCGACGATGCGGGTATTGCGGATCCCGGACAGGCTCACGCAAAGCTCGGCCCCTTCCGGCCTGCCCGAAGCGCTGTCTTCCTCGTCGTCGTCTGCCTGCACGGACTGGCCGAGCAGCAGCACCATGCAGCACCCGATGACAATTGCGGCGGGCCCGACCCCGGCTGAAGAATCCCGATTCATCGGTATATGATGCGCCATCCACGGCCCGGACTACCAGTATGGCAATGACGCCCTCCAACATGCCGGAACTCGGCATCCCGGCACCGTATTTCTCCCTTCCCGACACCGCAGGCAATCGTGTCAGCCGCGACGATTTTACCAACTCGCCGGCCCTGCTGGTCGCGTTCTGGTGTAACGGTTGCCCGTTCGTCAAGCATCTGCGCAAAGCCTTCGTTGAACTCGCGCACAACTACCAGGATCGAGGTCTGGCCGTGGTGGCCATCAACGCCAACGACGCCGACAACTACCCCGATGACAGCCCGGAGGCAATGCGTGCAGCAGCCGAGGAGTTCGGCTATGGCTTTGCCTACCTTTACGACGAGGACCAGTCAGTGGCCAGGGCCTATACGGCGGCCTGCACCCCGGATTTCTTCCTGTACGACGCGCATCGCAGGCTGGTCTATCGCGGCCAGTTCGATGCCAGCCGGCCGGGCAATGACCTGCCGGTCGACGGCCGCGATCTGCGCGCCGCGATCGACGCGACCCTGGCCGGCGAGTTACCGGACACCGAACAGCTGCCGAGCATCGGCTGCAACATCAAGTGGAAGCCGGGCAATGCGCCGGCCTGACCTCGCAATCGCGCTGCTGCCGGCAGTCCTGCTGGTTGCCTGCGGCGGCGGGAATGGGGCGCCGGGCCTCGACGAACTGCCGGAAATCGCCGATTACTGCCTGGCCGCGCAACGCGTCGTGACCCGGACCGAGGTGCCGATGCAGCTGATCGTTCACGAGGACTTCGACGCCTTCGTCAAATCCAAGGCGGTCATCGAGGGGCCGGAAATCCAGCAGTACAACTGGACCGACGAGCAGGGCCGCGTGTTCGGCATCTCCTGCAAGCTCAAGAGCGCCGATCACCTCAAGCTGACCTACGGCGACGACGCGGCCGGACCGGACGGACTTTGCCAGGATATGAACCGGGCGGTATTCGAACAGATCGCGCCGCGGAGCCCCGACATTACGCCGGCCTATACCGAGGTCGTGTTCGAGCCGCAGGAAGCGGTGTGGAACGACGAGGAGCCGGGCATGACCGGCCCCGATTGGCTGGCGCCCTACGAGGCGACCTGGACCGACGAGCAGGGCCGGCTGCATATTCGCGCGAAAGGTTTCCGGGTCGATTTCACCGATCCGGCTTTCGAGAAAGTGCCGCCCCGCTTCCGCGGCATTCACTATTGCCACTTTTTATCGCCCGGCTATCTCGCCGCGCTGATGCTGGGGGAAGCGGAGCCGGGCGCGATCATCGGCCGCAATCCGGATATGGCCGAAGACGCGGGCAGCTAGCGACTCAGGCGTTCAGCCGATCCAGCAGGTCGACGAATGCGTCGGCCGGCTGCGCGCCGGACACGGCGTAGCGGCCATTGAAAATGAAAAACGGCACGCCGGTAACGCCGCGCGCGGCCGACTGCTCGATGCGCTGCCGCACCACATCCTCGTCCCGGCCGGCCAGCAGATCCGCGCGCACCGCTGCCGCATCCATGCCGAGGTCACCGGCAATGCCTGCCAGCACGTCCGGATCGCCGAGGTCATGGTTGTCGACGTGATGCGCCTTGAACAGCCGTTCGGCCAGTGCCGACGCATCGACCGCCGGCTCTTCCGCCGCCCAGTGCATCAGCACATGGGCGGACAGGGTGTTCGGAGACCGCGCGCCGGGCTGCTGACGGAACTCCAGGCCTTCCTCGCGCGCCGTTTCCGCCATGCTCGCGTTGATCATCTGCGCCCGCTCCTCGCCGAAGATCTGTGCGTAGTGCTCGGCGCGATCGCGCCCTTCACGTGGCATGTCCGGGCTCAGCTGGAAGGGTGACCAGCTGAGCTCGACCTCGAGCTGCGGTCGCTCGGCCAGCGCTTTCTCCAGGCGCCGCTTGCCGACATAGCACCAGGGGCACACCGGGTCGGACACGATTTCTATCGAGAGTCTGGCCATCGCCCGATGCTAACCACCCAGCAGCGCGACGATCCAGCCTACGCCGACGAAGGTACCGATCGAGCTGCCCAGGTTGGCCATGATCACCACCAGCAGGATGCGCGTTACGCGGTTACGCCAGATGCCACGCAGCGTTCCCACGTCCTCGCCGACACGCTCCAGATCCCCGACCCGCGGCTTGCGCAGCCAGGCTTCGACCAGACCGCAGACCCATCCGGCCGCAATGGTTGGATTCAGCGAAGTAACCGGCGCGGCGAAGAACGCGGCGAGAATGGTCAGCGGATGCGCCAGCGCGATGATCGTGCCGACGGCCGCGGCGATACCGTTGGCCAGCACCCAGGCCAGGATCATCTGCTCGCCGGTCTCACGTCCGGACGCGAAAAAGCCGGCCGCGATCAGGCCCGCCAGCAGAATCGGCACGCCCCAGCCGATCAGCCTGCCGGTGCGATTGGGCGACGGCAGTGTCTCGAGCGCGGCAATATCGATCGGCGTGCCGAATACGCGCTTGATGCCGGGCACGTGACCCGCACCGACCACGGCCACCACTTCATTGCCCGGACTGGCCAGGATCTTCGCAGCCAGGTACTCGTCTCGTTCGTCGATCAGCGCGGTCTTCACGCCGGGCAGCGCGCCGGAGAACTCGTCCATCATCACGGTGAGTTCGTCGCTGCCCTTGAGTTTCTCGATCTCCTCCTCGCTGATCGGCTCCCGGTTGAATAGCGACAGCGCCAGCGACCAGACCATCTTCAGCGTGGTGCCGAAACCGGCGCTGGACCAGGCACGCTTCAGCGTCGTCCGGATTTCGCGATCGACCAGCGACAGCTCGGCGCCGACCTCATCGGCTACCGACATCGCCCGATGCATTTCCTCGCCAGGGCGGATGCGGAACTCCTCGGCCAGCTTGCGCTGGAACGAGGCCAGCACCAGCTGCGCCATCAGCACGTAAGCGCGGCCGCTGCGAATGACCGAGAACAGGTCAGTCTCTTTCCAGCGATCCGGGTTGGTCAGCGTCTCGTAGCGAGAATCGCAGAGTTCGATGCAGACGGTGTCCGGCTGACGCTCACGGATGACCTTTTCGACCAGGTCCGCGCTGGCCTCGCTGACGTGCGCGGTGCCGACCAGGAAAAAACGCCGCTGGTCGATTTCCAGCAGATCGACGTTCGGCTCGATGGCGGTGATCTCGACCATGGCCGCGCATTCTGCCTGAGGCCGCGCCTATCCGCATTTTCCACGGTATTCGGATGTCCCGGCCTGTGGCCCAATGCCGGAAAACGCAGGGGGAATAAAAGGTGCTGCACGAAGTATCCGGCGACATTCTGCTGACCCGGGCGCAGGCAATCGCGCACGGCGTCGGACCACATGACAATTTTGCGCAGGGGCTCGCGCTGTCGCTGCGCGAACGCTGGCCGGCGATGTACAAGGACTTCCGGCACTACTGCAACGTGCACAATCCCGATCCGGGCGGCCAGTGGAGCTGGATGGGCGCGGACGGCACGCGCATCATTAACCTGTTCACGCAGGACCCGCCGGCGGCCAAGGGCCAGCACCCGGGGCGCGCTTCGCTGAAGAACCTCGGCCACTGCCTGAAGGCGCTGCACAAAGTGGCAGAAAAAGAGGGCCTCGAGAGCCTTGCGCTGCCGCGGCTGGCGACCGGCGTCGGCGGCCTGGACTGGGACCTGGTCCGGCCGCTGCTGGAGCAGCATCTCGGCAGCCTCGGCATTCCGGTAATCGTCTACACCACCTTCCATGCCGGACAGCAGGCCAAGGAACCTCTCTAGGCCGGGCTACTTCTCGAAGCGGTAGGGGTTTTTTCGCAATGCTGCCGTTGGGTCGGCCGCAATGTCAGGGTGGACCTGTTCGATCAGCTCGCGATGTCGGGCCGGCAAATCTCCGTATGTATCGGCCTTGGCGCCGGCGCCGCGGCTGATCATGCTGCCCGGGCGCCGGCCCATGCGCATCGGTTTCTGCCAGCTGGTGGTCGACTGGAAAGCCACGGTCGCCGGCGCGCTGGCCAGCTCCGGGTCTTCGAGGTCCGCCACCTGCCCCAGGTAGGTCGACCAGTCGGCTACCAGGAACGGCGGCTCGTCGCCTTGCAGCTGCGTGACCACGGCCGAATTGTCGTCCTTCAGCCAGACCTGGCCGGCGTGCAGCATGCCGCTGGCAAGGCCATGGGTCATTTCGATCTTTACGCCCGGCAGCTCGCTTGGCAGCTCCATGCCGGAACTGCTGTAGTTCACCGTGGCCGGTCCGACCGGCGTATGCGTCCAGGGCAGGCGCTC
>CBFCXA010000159.1:0-5985 GCA_965601985.1 uncultured Chromatiales bacterium
ATCGCCAGCGTGAACTCGCCGCGGTCGCCGCCACTGTCGGCGGTTACGGCCGCCAGCACTTCCGCCACGCTGCCGCGATACAGGGTTTCGTGGCGCTTGGTCAGTTCCCGGCCCAGCGCGACCGGCCGCTCGGCGCCGAAAGCCTCGATGACATCGGCCAGGCTGTCGCGAATCCGGTGTACCGACTCGAACACCACCAGCGTTTCTTCCGCGCTGGCCAGCAACGCCAGTCGTTCGCGCCGGGCCGCTGCGCGGCTCGGCAGGAAACCCTCGAACCGGAACCGGTCGGTCGGCAGCCCGGCCACCGACAGCAGTGCGGTAATCGCACTCGGACCGGGGATCGGGCTGGCGGGCAGGCCGCGTTTGCGCAACTCGGCGAGCAGGCGATAGCCGGGATCGCTGATCAACGGCGTGCCAGCGTCGCTGACCAGCGCCACGTCACCGCCCGCCTCCAGCGTTGCGACTACTTCCTCGATACGAGCCGTCTCATTATGCTCATGCAGTGACACCAGTCGCGTACGCAGGTTCACGGCGGTTAGCAATTGACCGGTCCGCCGCGTATCCTCGGCAGCCACCATCGCGGCATCGGCCAGTACCTGGCGAGCGCGCTCGCTGAGGTCGCCGAGATTACCTATCGGCGTTGCTACGACGAATAAGGTGCCGCTGGCCCGGTTCATGACCGACTGCTCATAACCAATTTCTCATGACCGATTTCCCCTGGCCGATGCGATCCAACCGAAACTGCACAGTGACGACCCTCGCAACGCGCTGCAAGTCGCGCGGTGCTGCCTTCGCCTGCCTCGTAACGATGCTGATGCTGCTGGCAGGCTGCCAGACAGTCCCGACACAGCCCGGCACCGGTACCGTCGAAACGGCGGCCGGGCGCGCGGCGGCCCTCGCCCGCCAGGGTCGCCATGACGATGCCGCCGATGACTACCTCAAGCTGGCAGAAACCAGTCGCGGCGATCTGCAACAGCGCTATCTGATTCTGGCTGCGCGCGAGCGCCGGCTGGCCGGCCGCATCGGTGCCGCACAGGCGATCGTCGACGCGCTGGAAGAGCCGATCGCCGAGGGGAACCTGGTCGGCTGGGCAATAGTGGCCGGCGATCTCGCGCTGGCTCGCGGGGACGCCGAGGGCGCGTTGTCTGCGCTGTCACGTGCGCCGGAAACCGACAACCCGGTCGCGGCCGCAGAACTGCTGCGGATTCGCGGTCAGGCCTTACTCAGACTGGGTGACCCGGTAGCAGGCACCAGCGTGCTGCTGGAACGCGAGATCTGGCTAGAGGACGCAAACGCCATCGCCGACAACCAGCGACTGCTGTGGCAGGAATTGCGTCGCTACGGCATCGCGCTCGGGCCCGAGCAGCTGGCACAGGTCACCGACCCGGTGCTGCTGGGCTGGCTGCAGCTCGGCGAAATCGCCGCGTCGCTGCCGCCCGGTGGCCTTGGCCTGGCATCCGCGCTGACACGCTGGCAGCTGGAGAACCCCAATCACCCGGCCAACCAGTCGCTGGTGCCTGAATTGCTCGCCCAGACCGGCTCGGTCGCGGAAATGCCGCAGCGGGTCGCCCTGCTGTTGCCGTTATCGGGCCGCCAGCAACTCTCTGGCGCAGCAATTCGCGACGGATTCATGGCTGCCCATTTCTCCTCCGGCGATGTTCTGTCGGCACCGCTGCTGCGGGTGTATGACGTCGACGCGTTCGGTGCGGCGGACGCCTACCGGCGCGCCGTCGCGGACGGTGCGCAGTTCGTGGTCGGACCACTGCTGAAGCCCGCAGTCGAAGAGATCGCCGCCGCCGGCATCAGCGTACCAACCCTGGCCCTGAACTACCTGCCGTCGGAAATCCTCGCCCCGCCGGGCCTGTTCCAGTTTGCGCTGCTGCCCGAGGACGAGGCGAGCGCCGCGGCTGAACGCGCGATTCGCCTCGGCCAGCTGCGCGCGCTGGTGCTGGTGCCGAACGGTGCCTGGGGGCGACGGCTGCTGACTAGTTTCGCCGAAACCTACCAGGGCCTGGGCGGCAAGATCATCGACTACCGCTACTACGATGCGGGTACTGCCGACTATTCCGCAGGCATTCAGGACGTCCTGCTGATTCGCGAAAGTAAAGACCGGCAAACGCGCCTGAGCGCGAATCTCGGCGTAGAACTCGGATTCGAACCGCGCCGTCGTGACGATATCGACTTAATCTTCATGGCAGCGACGGACGGCTCGGCCAAGTTGATCCGTCCGCAGCTGAAGTTTTACTACGCCGGTGGCATTCCGACCTATGCAACCTCCGCCATTTACAACAGCGGGTCGAGCAGCAACCTCGACCTTAACGGCATCATGTTCGCGGACATGCCGTGGGTGGTCGACCCTGATCCGCTCACGCAAAGCATTCAGCAGACGCTGGACTCTTACTGGCCTGATCAGGCCCGGCGCCGGGCGCGCCTGTTGGCGATGGGTTTCGATGCCTATCAGCTGGTACCGGAACTCGCTTCCGGCGGGCGGCTGTCCGGCGGCGAGCTGCCGGGCGTGACGGGTCGGCTGTACCTGAGCGGCGATCGCCGCATTCATCGCCGCCTGTCCTGGGCCATCATGATCGGCGGCCAGCCGAGCCCGCTGGTTCCGCTCGACGACTTCGCGCCGCTTGCCGAATAGTTCACCGAGCCGGCCGGGTTCCCGCGCACCGCATCTGCAGGCCGGCGCGGCCGCCGAAATCCTGGCCTGCGACTACCTGAGCCGCCACGGCCTGACCTGCCTGGCCCGCAACTTTCGCTGTCGAGTCGGCGAAATCGATCTCGTCATGCGTGAGCAGCGTGGCCTGGTGATGGTCGAGGTGCGCTATCGGGCGCTCGTAGGCCAGGTCAGTCCGATGCAGTCGATCACGCGAGAGAAGCAGCAACGGCTGGCGCGAGCTGCAAGCTACTGGCTCGGGAGAAACCCGGCCTATACCGACTGGCCGCTACGATTCGACGTGGTCAGCCTGAGCGGCCGGCTGGATTCAGCCGAGATCAGCTGGGAACGCGGCGCGATCGAGTTCGATGAGGAAAGCTGGTAGCGCGGGCAACGGCTACTTGACGATTTTCAGGTGCGGCCTGCCGGCCGCTGCATCCTTGTCGTCGGCCGCGACCGCTTCGACCCTGGCCGGCTTGGGCTGCTCCTCGAGTTCATCCTCGGCCGAGAAGATCATTCCGCGACCGGTTTCGCGCGCGTAGATGCCCAGTACCGCCCGAACCGGCACTTCGACCTGCCGGGCCTTGCCCGCGAATCGCGCCTCGAATCCGAGCCATTCGTTGCCCAGCTCGAGGTTGCGCACCGCGGCGTAGCTGACATTGAGTACGATTTTGCCGTCCTGCACGTACTCCGACGGCACGTCGACGCCGTCCATGCCGGCATCTACGACCACGTAAGGCGTATGGCCGTTGTCGGTCATCCACTCGTGCATTGCGCGGAGCAGATAGGGGCGCTGCGGTGTAGCGGTCTCACTCATAGTCTGATCAACGCGGCCCTACTGCCGCATTTCGTGCTCCAGCTCGGTCAGGCTCTCCTGGAACGACCGCCGCGAGAATACCTCGTCCATGTACTTGCGCAAAGCCGGAGCGCTGTCGCCCAGATCCACGCCATAGGCCGGCAGACGCCACAACAGCGGTGCAATCGTACAGTCGACCAGGGAGAACTCGTCGCTGAGAAAGAACCGCCGGGCCGAGAAAATCTCGGCGCTGGACAGAATGCTCTCCTTGAGCATCTTGCGCAGCTTGGTCATGCGCTTGCTGTCCGCGGTCTCGTCCATTTCCTCGGCAACGCTGTACCAGTCGCGCTCGATACGGTACAGGGCCAGGCGGAACTGCGCCCGCGTCACCGGATCGACCGGCATCAACGGCGGATGCGGAAAGCGTTCGTCCAGGTACTCGACAATCACCCGTGAGTCGTATAGCACCAGGTCACGGTCGACCAGTGTCGGTACCGAATGGTAAGGATTCAGGTCGACGAGGTCTTCCGGCATGTCCGGACCTGCGACGCTGATGACCTCGATATTGATGTTCTTCTCGGCCAGCACCAGGCGCGTACGATGGCTCTGGAATGCGGTCGGACTCGAGTAAAGAATCATACGGGCTTGTCCCCCTGTCTGGCTTCGCGGATAACGCGGAGCCGGCTTGCAAGCCGTGAAACCGCGCCCGAATCCGGGCGGCTTCGGCTTTTTATTTCAAGAACGGCCTGCCCCCGGGCCGTTTACTTGATGTCCTTCCAGATCTCGTTCTTGAGCAGGTACGACAAGATGCCGAACACCAGCAGGAACAAAAGTACCCAGATACCCAGCTGCTGGCGCTCGAGCTGCATCGGCTCTGCAATGTAGTCGAGGAAATTCACCAGGTCGCGGACGAACTGATCATACTCCTCGGGCGACAGCTTGCCCGGCTGAACCAGCTCCAGCCGCTTCGTGACGTCGCCGTTCTCATCGGTCTCCTCGACCAGCTCCTGGAAGCCCTGCAACTCCCAGAGCACGTGCGGCATGCTGGCGCCGGCCAGCACCAGGTTGTTCACGCCGGTCGGCTTGCTGTCGTCGAGGTAGAAAGTGCGCAGAAAGCCGTACAGGTAGTCCGTACCGCGACTGCGTGCAATCAGGCTGAGGTCCGGAGGCGCCTGCCCGAACCAGCGCTGAGCATCGTCAGCCGGCATCGCAATCTGCATGGTCTCGAACGGCTTTTCGGCCGCGAACATCAGGTTGTTGACCAGCTGGTCTTCGTCGATCGACAGGTCCTCGCCCAGCCGGTTGTAGCGCACATACTGCGCCGAGTGGCAGCCGAGACAGTAATTTACGAAGTACTTGGCCCCGCGCTGCAGCGATGCGACGTTGCTTACGTCGTTCATCGCCGGAACCATCTGGTAGGAGCTGTCGCCGGCCGAGAAGGCGGGGCCCGGGAGCAACAGCGCCGCGGCGGCGCACAGGATGGCGGTTTTGCGTAGCAGGCCCATGAGCATTATCCGTGGTACACGACCCGTTCAGGCACGGGCTTGGTCTTCTCCATGCGCGTGTACACCGGCATGAAGATAAAGAACGCGAAGTACAGGATCGTGAAAATCCGCGACGCCAGCACGAAGATCGGGTCGGTCGCCGGCTGCAGGCCAAGATAACCCAGCGCGACGAAGCTGATAACGAACACGATAAGCGCGAGCTTGAAGGTCCAGCCGCGATAACGAATCGACTTCACCTTGCAGCGATCGAGCCACGGCAGCAGGAACAGCGCGACGATTGCCAGCAGCATCAGCAATGCTCCCAGCCCTTTGCTGGGGACCGCGCGCAGGATTGCGTAGAACGGCGTGAAGTACCAGACCGGAGCGATGTGCTCCGGGGTCTTCAGGGCATTGGCCGGCTCGAAATTGGCATGCTCGAGGAAGTAGCCGCCCATTTCCGGCGCGAAGAACACCACGCCGGCAAAGGCCGCGAGGAAGATCGTGATGGCGACCAGGTCTTTAGACGTCAGGTACGGGTGAAAGGCCACACCGTCCAGCGGAATGCCGTCGGCGCCCTTGCGCTCCTTGATTTCGATGCCGTCCGGGCCGAGCGAGCCGACCTCGTGCAGCGCAAGGATGTGCACCACCACCAGCAGCACCAGCGCCAGCGGCACGGCAATCACGTGCAGGGCGAAAAACCGGTTCAGGGTGATGTCGGAAATAAAGAAGTCGCCCCGAATCCACTCCACCAGCCCTTCGCCGATGCCCGGTACGGCGCCGAACAGCGACACGATGACCTGCGCGCCCCAGTAACTCATCTGCCCCCAGGGCAGCAGGTAGCCTAGGAAAGCCTCGGCCATCAGCGCCAGGTAGATGAGCATGCCGATAATCCACAGCAGCTCGCGCGGTGGCTTGTACGAGCCATACATCAGACCGCGGAACATGTGCAGGTAGACGACGATGAAGAAGGCCGAGGCCCCGGTGGAGTGCATGTAGCGAATCAGCCAGCCCCACTCCACGTCGCGCATGATGTACTCGACCGACGCGAA
>CBFCXA010000160.1:0-5967 GCA_965601985.1 uncultured Chromatiales bacterium
GCCGCCGGGCAAGCAGGTGTTTTCCTACACGCTGCAGCAGCCGATCGGCGTGGTGGCCGCGATCGTACCGTGGAACTCGCCGCTGGTACTGACCGCGATGAAGATCGCGCCGGCGCTGGCCGCCGGCTGCACGGTGGTGCTGAAGCCGGCAGAAGACACCTCGCTGACCGCCATTCGCCTGGGCGAACTGTTCGTCGAAGCAGGCTTTCCGCCCGGCGTCGTGAACATCGTTACCGGGCCAGGCCACATCACCGGCGCGGCGCTGGCCCGCCATCCGGACGTGGACAAGGTAGCGTTTACCGGCTCGACCGCGACCGGTCGCGCGATCCTCGATGCCGCCAAGGGCAACCTGAAGAAGGTCTCGCTGGAACTGGGCGGCAAGTCACCGGTCATCGTCATGCCGGACTTCGATCGCGAGATCACGGTCGCCGGCGTGGCCAATGGCATCTTTTTCAACGGCGGCCAGGTCTGCGTGGCCGGCTCGCGCCTGTACTGCCATCGCTCCGTGTTCGATGAAGTCGTCGAAGGCGTCTGCGCCCAGGCGCAGCAGCTGCGCCTGGGCCATGGTCTCGATCAGGACACCGACTTGGGTCCACTTGTCAGTCGCGGCCATGCCGACCGCGTGGCCGGCTACATCGCGTCCGGCAAGGCCGACGGCGCCGAGATCCGCACCGGCGGCGAGCAGATCGGCGATGCGGGCACTTTCGTCACGCCGACGGTAATGACCGGCGTGCGCCAGGATATGGCGGTAGTGCGTGAGGAAATCTTCGGCCCGGTGCTGGTCGCCACGCCGTTCGACGACGTCGACGAAGTGCTTGGTCTTGCCAACGACAGCGACTACGGTCTTGCGGCCAGCGTCTGGACGCAGGACCTGAGCGCCGCGCACCGGCTGGCCGAGCGGCTGGAAGCCGGGACTGTCTGGATTAACACGCATTCGATGTACGACGCGAGCCTGCCGATCGGCGGTGTAAAGCAGTCGGGCTGGGGTCGCGACAGCGGCCAGCGCGCGGTTGAGAACTACCAGGAAACCAAGACCGTCTGTGCGGTGATCTGAGCCGGCCCGTCGGCCGGCCCGTGGGAGAACGCGGCGCAACGGCGGCGCAGGGGAGCAGCATGACTACAGGCATCGATCGACGTGCGTTGCTGGCCGGCGCACTGGGCACTTCGCTGCTGGCGTTCCGGCCCGGGCTTGCGGAAGACTATCCGACGCTGACCGACATCGAGCTCGACGACGCAGAAATGCTCGAGCTGTTCGTGAAGCTGCGCTACAGCCTGGACGATCGCATCACGATCGGCTGGGTCGACGCGGTCAATTACGCGTTTATCGACAGCGAGACTTTTCCGCTCTATCGGTTGCTCGCGGCGACCTGGTACCGGACGCGTGCCGACGGCCCCGGTCGCTGGAAAACCACGCAGCTGGAAATCGCAATGTTTCTGGACATGCAAACCGGCGAACTGCTGGACGAGCTGACCATGCCGGTCACCGGCAATACGGTCGACGTGCCGCTCTACCGGTCCGGGCCTTCCGAGGCCGAGGTGGTTGCGCGCTTCGACCGGACGCGCGAGTTTGAAATGAAGCAAGAAACTCGCGACGGCGATTCCTTCTTCCTGCCGGGACGCGCGGTCAGCCAGGGTTTCTTAAGTCAGCCGCAGCGTCGGGGAGACGATTTCTTCATCCGCCAGGACCTGAATACCCGGGTGTACTCCGGCGAGGGCGCGAAACCCGGTTTTTTCTACCGCGAATGGACCATTACGAAGGGCAGCTGGGCGGCTTTGTCTGACCCGTCACTGGCGATGGTGGTGCCCAATGAACTGGCCTACTCAGCCAACACCGCATTCCGGCCCTGGATGAACATGGGTGACATGCCGGGACACACTGCGCAGAACGGCTGGGGCGGTCGCACGGACAGTTTCAGTGGCCTGCCCGCGGAATTGCAGCGCCTGGCCAGGCAATATCAGCCGGACCTGGTTGAGGACCCGGCCGCTGTGCTGGCCGGGAAGCGCGGCGAGACCTGATCAGAATTCGGCCAGCAAACGGCCGAAGCCCTGGACCTTGTCCTCGATGCCGTTGCGGCGTAACGCGTGCCAGTAGGTCGCGGTGTTGATCGCGATCACCGGCTTCTCCAGCCAGTCTTCCGCTTCGGCTGCCAGGCGCGCCATCGACAGGTTGGTGCCGACCTGCAGCAGTGCGTCGACATCGTCGCCGTCGAGTTCGCGCAGCACACCGCGCAGCGTCGCAGGCGTGACCTCGGCGATCGCCGTCCAGCTCGGGCATTCCAGGCAGGTATCGCGCACGACCTCGAAGCCGCTCTCGGTCAGGTAATTGCGCACCTCGGCGTTGGCGGCCGGGAAGTAGGGCGACAGGAAGGCCACGCGCTTGGCGCCATACGCATTCAGCGCATCCCGCACGGAATGCGAACCGATGCTGATGCCGACACCGGAGCGGTCCGCCAGTTTCTTCTCGAACTCGTCGGCCCCGGCCGCGCCACCGTAGAAAGTGATCGCCGACATGCCCATGACCAGGTAGTCCGGGCTGCAGGTCATCACCCGGTCGACCGCATCGAGCACGTTGTCGGCGATGACCTTGGTGCCGGCCATGAAGGTCTCGTTGCTGACGGCCTGCGCGTTGGGCGTCCAGATCCGGCTGTAGTGGTTGGTCACGCCGACCACACGCATGTCGTCGTAATCGGGCTGCACGATGGTGTTGGTGGACGGGCCGATGATGCCGAATTTCTGTCGCCAGCCGAGTACGTCTGTCATGGTGGTCCTCCCGGTTTTCTTCTTCTAGCTGATGGCCGCGGCGTCGCGGATACTCTGGATCATCGACTGGCGCAGCAGGAACTGCCGCCGCAGGTCCGGATCCTCGCACTGGCGCCGCATCTCGTCGGCCCGGCGCCGCTCGGCTTCCGCGCCGCCGAGTTCCATGTCCTGCTTGTTGCGAATCGACTGCTGCTGGATGAAGCTGCGCGTGACCGTATGCCGCTGCCGCTCGAACAGTGCCAGCAGTTCCTCTCGACGGGCCGGTTCGGCCATCGCCTCGAATAGCTTGTCGCACAGGTTCATCGCGTCGTGAATGCCGCTGTTCATGCCGAAGCCGCCCAGCGGGTTGTTCAGGTGGGCCGCGTCGCCGATCAGGAATACGCGGTCATGCACGAAGCGTTCGGCTACGCGCTGGTGAACCCGGTACACGGTGCGGTGATTGGTGACTACGCCCGGGCCGTCGCCGACCAGGCGCTGGAACACGTCGTTCTTCTTCTCGTCGCTGACCAGCACTTCATCGGGCGTCTCCTCCGACGCCGGCACCAGCACGCGCCACAGGGTGGGTACGCGCAGCAGTACGCACCACTCCTCGGGGTCGGATACGTAGTTGACCCAGGCCAGGTCCTCGAAATGGTTTTCGATCGGCCAGTCTGTGCTCATGGTCAGGAACTTCTCCGGGTAGGTGAAGCCCTCGAAGCCGGTGCCCAGCCACTTGCGGACCAGGCTGTTGGCCCCATCGGCGCCGATCAGGAAGTCCGCGCGGATCCGTAGCAGGTTCAGCGGGGTCTCCGCGTGTACGGTGACGCCTTTGTCGTCCTGTTCCAGGTGCACCAGGCGGTGCGAGAACAACACTTCGGCGTTGTCCATTTCTGACAGACGCTGGGTGAGCCGCCGCGCAAGCTTGTACTGCTCGCACTGAATACGATACGGGTGCCGGGTCTCATCGGCGAGCTCGGTCAGGTCGAAGGCGTAAACCTCGCCGTCGCCGCGGTCACGGTACTGGAAGACCGGCGCCTTCAGGCCATCATTAATGAGGGCGTCGGTGACGTCGATACTCTCGAGCATCTCGAGCGTCGGCGGGTGGAAGGTCGATGCCCGCAGGTCCTGGGCGCAATCCGGCCCGGCCTCGAGCAGGATTACGTCGACGCCCTGCTGCGCGAGGCGGATGGCGGCGACGCTGCCTACCGGGCCCGCGCCGGCGATTACTACCTGGGTTTTCTTTGTCTGTATTCCGCTTGTCATTGTTCTACCTGCGCCTGGACCACCGGAAACTGTTCGCTGGCCCGGGCCCTGCCGGATGAGGCCCGGTCGGGGCGGTCAGCCCGCTTCCATCGGCGGGCGACCGGTCGGCACGGCACCCTCATGATGATGCACCCGCAGCCACTTGCCGTCCACGCGCCGAGCTACCGTGGTGATGCGCACGCGACCCCGCAGCGCCCCGGGCGGCTTGAATTCGTAGTCCAGATAATAGCGCGCCACCGCGAAATCGCCCCAGACGTCGATCAGCGGCTCCTCGATGTTCATGATCAGCTCGCCGCGGGCCGAGGAGTCGGACATGTCCTTCTTGCGGAACTCCTCGCGCGCCTGCCGGCCCCCCTTTACCAGGTCGGGTTCGAACAGGTCCCAGATGGTGCAGTCGTCCACGTCGCACTGGTCGACCAGGGCCGGGTCATATTGCGCATAGGAATCGAAAATACGGTGGACCAGGTCGCGCACCGCGCGCTTGTCCTGTTCCAGTTGATCTTTGTCGCTCATTATATTGATCCGTGTTGGTTGTCTGCCGTCAGCTCAGCAACTGGTTCAGGCTGAACAGGCCGACTGCGAGCAGGCTCAGGCAGGAGAGTACCAGCGCCGCGTCCCAGGCGCGCCCCGGCTGCAGGCGTGTATCTGTGAGCCGATAGCGGAAGTATAGAGCGCTGAAGCCGATAGCCGGCAATACCAGCGACTGGACCAGGCCGCCGACCACGACCAGCCGCACCGGGTTCCAGCCGGTCAAAAAGATCAGCAGGCACAGCATCGGCAGGGCCAGGGACAAGGCCGACATCATGCGCCTGCGCGCCGCTTCTGAGTCCGGCAGCCAGCCGAGCACCCGCGCGAAGTCGGTTAGCAGTTCGGCTGCGCCCGCGTTGGCAACCAGGAACGACGAGTACAGCACGGCGAGCGCGCCGGCCAGGAACAGCACGCGTGCATATTCGCCGAACACCGGCACGTAGGCGGTTGCCAGTGTCGCGACCATGCGCATGCCGTCGGGGTCACTGCCCTCGGCGTACAGTACAGCGGCGCCGATGAAAAAGAATGCGACGGTGGTCAGCGTATAGACGCACATCGACACCAGCGCATCGACCCGCATGACGCCAATCCACCCGCGAGCGCGCTCTGCCCAGGCCGGGTCGTCGCTGCGCCGCCCGATGAAGCGCGCATAGCCTCGTTCCAGGCACCAGTACGGATACACGATCAGGTCTGTGCCGCCGACGCCGATAATGCCGAAAGCGGCGAGCGCGGTGAGCCAGACACCCGGCCGCTCGGGCAGGCCGAAGCTCAGTCCGCGCAGGATTTCGCTGGCCGGGATCGCGTAGTCGGTGGTCTGCAGCGCAATGACGTTGCCGACTGTGATCAGCGTGAAAAACAGCACCATCGCGACGCACAGGGTTTCCAATAAGCGGTAGCGCCCGAAGAACAGCAATGCCGAGGTGCCGACGGCGACGATGATGGCCCAGCTGCGCGGATCGCCGGCGGTGTCCGGGTCGCCGGACTCCAGCGCAGCGGCAAAGTCACCGGTAATCGGCACGGTCATCGCCAGCGACTGGCCGACGCCGCCGAGGATGCCAGCCAGCAGCCCGTAGGTTGTGGTCATCATGATCAGCCACAGCCACAACAGCCAGTTGGCGCCAAGTTTCGGACCGGGAATGCTGTTCAGCGCTTCAAGCGTGGTCCGGTCTTCGCTGACGGTGTAGCGGCCGAGTTCGATCTGCACGAACACCTTGATCACGCAGCCGATCACGATGACCCACAGCAATGCGATACCGGCCTGCGCGCCGGCCTTGGTCGTCGCAATGAGTTCGCCGGAGCCGACCAGGCCGGCCGCTACCACCATGCCTGGGCCGAGATAGCGCAATGTGCCGGCGAAAGTACGCGGCGGTTCTCGCGTCTCGCTTTGAGGCAGCGTCTGCGTGTCAGCAGTCAGCCTGTAACTCCGCAAGTTGTACG
>CBFCXA010000161.1:0-5884 GCA_965601985.1 uncultured Chromatiales bacterium
GCGCGCAGCTGGCGTCGCGGATTCGAGCTGCCGGTAATCGGTGTGACCGGCAGCTATGGCAAGACCACGGTACGCAGCATGATCGCCGCGATCCTGCGCGCGGAATGGTCCGGTTCGGAACAGGTGCTCGCTACCGAAGGCAACCTGAATAACGAGATCGGCCTGCCGCTGACGGTGCTGCGGCTGCGCGACACGCATCGCAGCGCGGTGTTTGAAATGGGCGCAAATCACGTCGGCGAAATCGCCTATCTGGCCGACATCGGTGCGCCGACTATCGGCGTGGTGACCAACGCCGGTCCAGCGCACCTCGAAGGCTTCGGCGGCCTGGACGGCGTGGCGCGCGGCAAGGGCGAGATGTTCAGCGCGCTGCCGGACGATGGCGTCGCGGTGGTGAATTTCGACGACAGGTATCGTGACTTCTGGCTGGGCCTGTGCGGCGAGCGCCGGGTGCTCGGCTTCGGCCTGGGCGAGGAAGCCGACTACCGCGCGGAAGATGTCGACGAAGCGGCCGGTGACGACCTCGAGTTCACCCTCGCGGGACCCGGGCTGCGATTGCCGATCCGCCTGCCGATGGCCGGGCGCCATAACCTGCGCAATGCGCTGGCTGCAGCCGCGGCGACCATCGCCGCGGGCGCGTCAGCCGCAGCGGTGCAGCAGGGGCTGGCTGCGATGGCGAATGTCGGCGGTCGCCTGAAGCGGGTCGAAAGTCCGTGCGGCGCGGTGGTCTACGACGACAGCTACAACGCCAACCCGGCCTCGGTGCGAGCCGGACTCGAATTCCTGGCCGCGCAGCCCGGGCCAACCTGGTTCGTATTCGGCGACATGGGCGAACTGGGTGCAGAGGAACAGACACTGCACGCCCAGGTCGGACGTGACGCGCGCGAACTCGGCATCGACCGGCTGTTCGCAACCGGCGAGCTGAGCGTGGCTGCGGTCGATGCCTTCGGTGACGGAGCCAGCCATTACCCGGATCGGGAAGCGCTTTCCCGTGCGCTGCAGTCGGAACTGGAAGCCGGCGTCGTCGTGCTGGTCAAGGCGTCGCGCTTCATGGGGCTGGATCGGGTCGTGGCCCGGCTGGCAAGCGGCGGGGAGGGCTGAACGCGATGCTGCTCTACCTGACCGATTTCCTGACCCAGTTCATCAGCGGCTTCAACGTATTCGGCTACATCACGATGCGCGCGATCATGGGCGCGCTCACCGCGCTGGTGATCTCGCTGGTATTCGGACCGATCATGATTCGCCGCCTGACCGCCGGGCAGGTCGGCCAGACGGTGCGCGAGGATGGTCCGGAAACACATCTGCTCAAGGCCGGCACGCCGACCATGGGCGGCTCGCTGATCCTGGTCGCGATTCTCGCCAGCACGCTGTTGTGGGCCGACCTGAACAATGCCTATGTCTGGATCGTGATTGCCGTGACGCTGGCGTTCGGTCTGATCGGCTTCGTCGACGATTACCGGAAACTGGTGCTGAAAGACCCGGCCGGGCTGTCGGCACGCGGCAAACTGTTCTGGCAGTCGCTGGCCGCAATCGGCGCGGCGCTGGCGCTGTATCGGCTGGCCGAGGCGTCCGGTAATACCGGCCTGCTGGTGCCGTATCTCAAAGACATGCTGATACCGCTGGGCATCCTGTTCGTGCCCTTCGCCTATCTCGTCATCGTCGGCTCCAGCAACGCGGTCAATTTGACCGACGGGCTCGACGGGCTCGCGATCATGCCGGCAGTACTGGTCGGCGGCGCGCTGGGCATTTTCGGTTACGCGGCCGGTAACGCCATCTACTCGGAATATCTCGGTATCCCGTTCATCAACGGTGCCGGTGAAATGCTGGTGTTCTGTGCCGCGCTGTCGGGTGCGGGCCTCGGCTTTCTGTGGTTCAACACCTACCCGGCGCAGGTGTTCATGGGCGATATCGGTGCGCTGGCGCTCGGTGCCGCGCTCGGCACCGTCGCGATCGTGGTGCGCCAGGAACTGGTGCTGCTGATCATGGGCGGGCTGTTCGTGATCGAAACGCTGTCGGTGATCATCCAGGTGACATCCTTCCGACTCACCGGCCGCCGCGTGTTCCGCATGGCGCCGCTGCACCATCACTACGAGCTCAAGGGCTGGGCCGAGCCGAAAGTGATCGTCCGCTTCTGGATCATCACGGTCATCCTGGTGCTGGTTGGCCTGTCGAGTCTGAAACTGCGGTGATGCTGGCGGCAATGACAGATATGCGAGAACAGGCCGAACCGTCGCCGCGGGTCATGGTGCTGGGCATGGGCGACACCGGCGCGGCCTGCGCGCGCTACTTCGCGCAGCAGGGTTTGCCGGTCGCGTTCTTCGATACCCGCAGCACGCCGCCGGCGATGGCCGAAATTCAACGCGTGATGCCGGACGCCGTCTGCTATCGCGGGTCGGAGACGCCGGAGTTGCCGCGCACCGTCGAGCGTTTGGTGGTCTCGCCCGGTATTCCGCTGGATCTGCCGCTGCTGAGAAAGGCCCGCGCGCGGGGCCTGGCCATCGATAGCGACATCGACCTGTTCATGCAGGAGGCGCGTGCACCGGTCGTCGGTATTACCGGGTCCAACGGCAAGAGCACGGTGACCGCGATGCTCGCAGCCGCGCTGCGCAACGCCGGCTGGCGCGTGGCCGCCGGCGGCAACCTCGGGCCGCCGGCGCTGGACCTGCTGGCCGCGGACCCGGAGGTCTATGCGCTGGAGTTGTCGAGCTTTCAGCTGGAACGCAGCCGGCTGCTGGAGCTCGCTGCAGCAGCCCTGCTGAACCTGTCGCCGGACCACCTCGACCGGCACGGCGACTACTCCAGCTATGTCCAGGCCAAGGCGCGCATTCTCAGCCGCGCGCAGCAGCTTGTGATCAATCGCGACGACCCCGCGCTTGCGGCCCTGCTGCCGGCCGGTGTGGGTGTGACCGGCTTTACGCTCGGCGAGCCGTCGACCGGCGACTTCGGTCTGCGCACTCACAACGGTCGCGAGTACTTAGCCTGCGGGCGCGCGCTGCTGCTGGGCACCGATGAACTCCGGGTTGCCGGCCAGCACAACCAGGCGAACGCACTGGCTGCACTGGCACTGGGCGCCGCGATCGGCGCCGACCTGGCGAACATGCTTGGCGGACTGCGCGAGTTCCGCGGCCTGGCGCATCGCATGCAGCTTGTTGCGAGCCGCGAAGGCGTCAGCTGGATCAACGATTCCAAGGCCACCAATGTGGGTGCTGCGGTCGCCAGCATTGCCGGCGTCGACACGCCGCTGGTGCTGATTGCGGGCGGCGATGCCAAGGCCGCTGACCTGCAGCCGCTGGCCGATTGTCTTGAGGGCCGCCGGGTCGAGGTCGTGCTGATCGGGAAGGATCGCGAGCAGCTCGCCGCGGTGCTGGCCGGCGTGTGCCCCTGTCATCGTGCCGACGATATGAACGCGGCGGTTGCTAAAGCCGCATCCATTGCGGACCGTGGCTGGACCGTATTGCTGGCACCGGCCGCGGCGAGTCTCGACATGTTCAGCAATTACGCCGCGCGTGGCGACGCATTTGTGCAAGCGGTCCGGGAGCTCGCCTCATGAGTGCCGCGGCTGCTCGCAAAACCGGCACCGGCATCGACGCGCCCGCGGTGGACGGGTTGCTGCTGTTGTTGATCGCGCTGTTGCTCGGCGGTGGCCTGATCATGCTGAGCTCGGCGTCAATATCGCTGGCCGATCGGAATACGGGTGATCCCTTCTATTTCGTCGAGCGCCAGCTGCTCGCCGTGATACTCGGTATCGCCGGTGCGCTGGTCATGCTGCGGATACCCAGCGAGCACTGGCGGCAGCTCGGTCCGATGACCGCGCTGCTGGCGCTGGTGCTGCTGGCGCTGGTGCTGGTGCCCGGCATGGGCCGGGAAGTGAACGGGTCGGTGCGCTGGCTGCGGCTCGGCGGTTTCAGCCTGCAGGTTGCCGAACCGGCGCGGCTGCTGATGCTCATCTACGTGGCCGGCTATGCCACGCGCCACGCCGACGATTTGCAGCAGCGTGCCTGGGGCTTCTTCAAGCCGATGCTGGTGGTCGGGGCCGCCGCCGGCCTGCTGCTGTTGCAACCCGATTTCGGTTCGGCGGTGGTGCTGACGACAATCTGCCTGGCAGTCCTGTTCGTGGCGGGCGCCCGGCTGCTGTGGTTCTTCGGCGTCTCGTTGCTGGTCGGCGGGCTGGCGATCGTCGCGGCACTGGCCTCGCCCTACCGGCTCGCGCGCATTACCGGCTTCATGGATCCATGGTCCGATCCTTATGGCAGCGGTTTCCAGCTGACCCAGTCGCTGATCGCGATCGGCAGCGGCGAGCTGACCGGGGTCGGCCTGGGCAGCAGCATGCAGAAGCTCTTCTATCTGCCCGAGGCGCACACGGACTTCGTGTTCGCGGTGCTGGCCGAGGAATTCGGACTGCTCGGCAGCCTCGCGCTGGTGGCGCTGTTTGCGGCGCTGATCTGGCGTGCGCTGCTGGTGGCGAAGCAGGCGGCATTGCTGCAGCGGATGTTCCAGGCCTACCTGTGTTTTGGTTTCGCGGTCTGGCTGGGCGCGCAGGTGTTCATCAATATCGGCGTGAACATGGGCATCCTGCCGACCAAGGGACTGACCCTGCCGCTGGTCAGCTACGGACGCAGCAGCCTGATCATCACGCTGATTGCGCTGGGCCTGCTGCTGCGCATCGATTACGAGAACCGCAAGCCGGCGCCGCGCAAGAGACGCAAAGCGACCGGCCGCGGCCGCAAGGGAGCGCGCGCCTGATGGCCGGCCCGATCCTGATCATGGCCGGCGGAACGGGCGGGCACGTGTTTCCGGCGCTGGCCGTGGCTGAGCTGCTGCGAGCGCGGCAGAGCCAGGTCGAATGGCTCGGTACCAGGCGCGGCATCGAGGCCGACCTGGTCCCGGCGCATGATTTCCGCCTGCACTGCATCCGCGTGTCCGGATTGCGCGGCAAGGGTTTTTTCAGCTGGTTGCTGGCGCCATTCCGGCTCGCCGTGGCGCTGTTCGATGCGCTCAGGCTGCTGCGCCGCGTGCAACCCGAGCTGGTGCTCGGCATGGGCGGTTTCGCATCCGGGCCGGGCGGGGTAGCCGCCTGGCTGTTGCGCCGGCCACTGGTAATCCATGAACAGAACTCCGTTGCGGGGCTGACCAATCGTCTTCTGGCTGGTATCGCCCGGGAAGTGCTGGAAGCCTTCCCGGGCAGTTTTTCCGGCCGTGTCGAGACGCGCGTGATCGGCAACCCCGTACGTCCTGAAATCGCCGCGCTGCCGGAACCGGCAAAGCGCTTCGCCGGACGCTCCGGTCCGCTGCGCCTGCTGGTGCTCGGCGGCAGCCAGGGCGCGCTGGTGCTGAACGAAACTCTGCCGGCCGCCGTTGCGCTGCTGGCCGAGCACGAACGTCCGGTAATTCGCCACCAGGCAGGCAGCAGGACTATTGAGCAAGCACGTGAGGCCTACGCCCGGGTCAGCGTGCCGGTGGAACTCGAAGAGTTCATCGACGACATGGCCGACGCTTATGCCTGGGCGGACTTCGTCGTTTGCCGGGCCGGCGCACTGACGATTGCCGAGCTTGCGGCCGCCGGTCTCGGCTCGATCCTGGTGCCGTTCCCGTCGGCGGTCGACGATCATCAGACCCGCAACGCGCGTTTTCTGGTCGATGCCGATGCGGCGGTGCTGATACCGGAAAAGGCGCTGGGCCCGGGCAGCCTGGCGGCCGAGTTGCGCAATTGGACGAAAGGTCGCGAGCGGCCGCTGTTGCGGGCCAGCCGCGCGCGCGAACTGGCCCGTCCCGATGCGGCGCTGCGCCTGGCGGATGCCTGCCGGAGCACGGCGAGGGTGGAGGTGCCCGCATGAAGGACCGGATGCGTAAGGTAAACCGCGTGCACCTGGTCGGCATCGGTGGCGTC
>CBFCXA010000162.1:0-5873 GCA_965601985.1 uncultured Chromatiales bacterium
GAACCTGCTGCTCGACCGGGTCGTCGCCGCGCCGGCCGGTCGCATCGTGGTGGTGTCGTCGAGTGCACTGAAATGGGCGGACGAAACCGCGATCGAATGGGACAACCTGTCCGGCGAGCGGGACTATGATCCGAACCGCTTCTACGGACAGTCGAAACTGGCCAATGCGCTGTTCTCGCTGGAACTGTCGAAGCGCCTGGCGGGAACCAATGCGACTTCGAACTCGATGAACCCGGGCGCGGTACTGACTAATCTGCAGCGACACGCGCCGGAATGGGCGATCAAGCTCGGCGAATGGATCGGTCCGGCCTTCATGAAGTCGCCGGCAGAAGGTGCGACGACCATCTGCTACCTGGCTGCCCATCCGCAGGTGGAGGGCGTCAGTGGCCACTACTTCATCGACTGCAACCCGGTGTCGCTCGGCGGTAACAGTGAGAATCGGCAACTCGCCTCACGGCTGTGGGACGTGTCGACCGAGCTGACCAGCGACTATCTCTCTACCGGTACCTCAGGCGCTGCGGCGGTATAGCAACTCGGCAGAGATCATCTGTTCCGGCGACGACAGCGGCGGCGTGCTGCGCGCTGCCGCTATGCGTTCGGCCGGCGCGTCGGTATAGAGAGTTGTGCGCTGTCGCGGCTGCCGACCGGCCGCGCGAATCACGGCCTGCATCTCGTGCGGCGGCAGTTCCTGGCCGTGGCTGGCACCGGCCGCGCGCGATATCGATTCGTTCATCAGCGTGCCGCCGAGGTCGTTGACGCCGGCGCGCAGCGCATCGGCCAGGCCGTCCGGTCCGACCTTGACCCAGGACACCTGGATGTTGTCGACCAGCGGGTGCAGCACCAGCCGGCCTACCGCGTGCATCAGCAGCGTCTCGCGCCAGGTCGGGCCGCGCCGCGCCAGACCACGCCGGTACATCGGCGCCTCGCCGTGCACGAACGGCAACGGCACGAACTCCGTGATGCCGCCGGTTTCCTGCTGCAATGCCCGCAGAGCGAGCAGGTGGCGCGCCCAGTGCCGCGGCGTTTCCAGGTGGCCGAACATGATCGTACTGGTGGTCGGCAGACCCAGGCCATGGGCCGTACGCAGCACGTCCAGCCACTCGGCGGTGCGCAGCTTGTCGGGACAGATCTTCGCCCGCACTTCGTCGTCCAGGATCTCGGCTGCGGTACCCGGCAGACTGCCGAGACCGGCTTGCTGCAATTCACGCAGGAAGGCTTCGATCGAAAGCCCGAGTGTCTCGGCGCCGTGCGTGACTTCCAGTGCCGAGAATGCATGGATATGCATGTCCGGCAGCACTTCTTTGATGGCCCGGCAGATTTCCAGGTAAGTACGCCCGTTGAAGTCGGGGTGAATACCGCCCTGAAGGCAGACTTCGGTCGCGCCGCGCTGCCAGGCTTCGTCTGCACGTCGCACTATCTCGTCCAGGTTCAGCACATAGGGCGCGCCGCGCAGCGTTTCGCTGGTCTTGCCTTTCGAGAATGCGCAGAACTTGCACTTGTACCGGCACAGGTTGGTGTAATTGATGTTGCGATTGACGACAAAGCTGACCTGTTCGCCGCAAACTGTCGCGCGCAACTCGTCCGCGGCCGCGCACACGGCGGAGAAGTCGTCGCCGCGCGCAGCAAACAGCCGTTCGACATCGGCTTCGCCGAGACTCTCTCCGTTGCGTGCGGCATCCAGCGCCGCTGCGATGCGCGGGTCGGCCGCTGGTCTGTCATTGCCGAGATGAAACGGCAGGGCCGGGCTGTGGCCGGCCGACCAGTTGTCGTCGCGAGCCAGTCCCAGCGCATCCGCCTGCCTGAGCACCGGACCCTCCAGCCGCGGGTCCAGCCAGGTCTCGCGCGCTTCGATGTAGCGCGGGTAGATGGTCAGCCGCTGGGTGAGTTGTTTGCCGCCGCTCGCGGTTTGCGCGGCCAGCAATTCGAGCTGCGGCCACGGTGCTTCCGGGTTGACGTGATCCGGTGTGACCGGCGACACGCCGCCCCAGTCGTTCAAACCGGCCGCGATCAGCTCGCCCAGTCGCCCGGCGCTGAGATTGGGCGGCGCCTGGACCGACATGTCCGGGCCGAAGATCAGCCGGGCCAGCGCGATGGTCTGCAGCAGATCCCGACGCGATGCCGGCGCCTGCGCGGCCATTTTCGTGCCGCGTTTCGGCAGGAAGTTCTGCACGATGATTTCCTGCAGATGCCCGTAGCGCTCGTGCGACGCGCGCAGGGCAAGCAGGCTGTCGATACGCTCGTCCCGGGTTTCGCCGATACCGATGAGGATGCCGCTGGTCAGCGGCACGCGTGCCTCACCGGCCGCATCGATCGCCGCCAGGCGCACGGCCGGGAGCTTGTCGGGCGATCCGAAATGCGGACCGCCGCGCTCGCTCAGCCGGGCAGAAGAAGATTCAAGCATGATGCCCATAGACGCTGCGACCGGTCGCAGCAGTGCATAGTCTTCTGCGCTGAGCACGCCCGGGTTCAGGTGCGGCAGCAGGCCGGTCTCTTCGCGTACCAGTTCTGCCATCGCGCGCAGGTAGTCAACGGTGCGTGCATAGCCGAGTTCGGCCAGTGCGCTACGTGCGGCCCGGTAGCGCAGCTCCGGCTTGTCGCCAAGCGTGAACAGCGCTTCGTGACAACCGGTGCGCTCACCGGCGCGCGCGATCTCCAGCACCTCGTCCGGCGTCAGGAACGCCCGGTCGAGGCGGCGCGGGGTCTTCGCATAAGTGCAGTAGTGACAGACGTCGCGACAGAGTTCGGTCAGCGGAATGAAGACTTTGCGCGAGTAGGTGACGACACGACCGTGGCCCGCGTCGCGCAGCGCCGCTGCATCACGCATCAGCTCCGCCAGCGGTCGTTGCAGCCAGGCGCGCGCCTGTTCGGCAGAAGGCCGCGACCAGTTCATTGGCCCGCCGCGATCGCGCCGGCAGGCGAGCCTGCGTCGCATGCCAGCCAGGCGCGAGTCGCCGGTCCGACCGGCAGGCGCCGCAGGCCTTCGAGGTCGTCCGCCGTGTCGATATCCCGCCCGAATGCCGCCGATTCTTCGCAGCGGCTGTCGAGTCCGGTTTGTGCCGCGGCCTCGAGATGGCGGCGGGCACTGTCGCGCCCGTAGCGAAACCCGATCGCATCGGGGGGCGTGACCGCGAGCGCATTGGTACCACCGTCGCTGCTCGCCGGGCACAGGGTCAGGCCGCCGCGATGCGTGTGCAACAGCTGATCGATATCCGCGCCGCGCAGGGCTGGCAGGTCACCGGGCAGCACCAGCAGGGTTTCCGCGCCGAGCCAGACGCAATGCTGCGCCGCGCGCGCGACGGCCGCCGACAGCGTGTCGCAGCCGCTGTCGTCGCAGTAATCGCAGTGGTATTCCGAGGCCAGCCGCCGCGCGTCGCTGCCACCCACGACCACGCATCGATCGACTGTGCTCGCGTCACCGATTGCGCGCAGCACGTCGCGGGCCATGGCCTCGGCCAGTGCCGCGCAGTCGGTCGTTCCGAGCACGCCGCGCAGGCGCAGCTTGGCCGCGGCGAAGTTCTTTACCGGCACGACCGCAATCACGCTCATCGACGCGCTTCCTCAAGCGAGCGGGCGAATGCCAGGCACTGCCTGGCCAGGTCGGTTTTTTTCTCGCGCGTGGTCATCAAGGTGTCGAAACAGGCTGTCGCCAGTGTCTCATCGGCGATGGCTGCCTCCAGATCGCTGTCCTTCACGTCAAGTATGAATCCATCTAACAGGCCCCGGTAGTGGCGCGCAACCGAGCCTGCGGAGACTTCCAGCCCCAGTTCGCGCATGATTTTCGCCGTCGGCCCTTTGATGGCGGCGCCCGCGACGATCGGCGAGACCGCGATTACCGGTGCGGTGGCCACCCGCAGTGCAGTCACCAGCGACGGTATCGCCAGCATCGGTGCAATGCTCAGCCAGGGGTTGGACGGCGCGATCACGATCGCCTCGAGCCCGGGATCGGCCAGCGCATCCTGCACCTCGGCCGTGATCCCGGCTTCAGCCGCGCCGCGATACTCGAGACCGGCGACGGTCGGTTCCGCGCGCCGCCGTACGAAGTAGTCCTGGAAGGCGAGTTCGCCGTCCGGCGTCTGCACGAAAGTCCGCACCGGTTCGTTGCTGACCGGCAGCAGTTCGGCACCGATCCCCAGGCGTTCGGCAAATCCTCGCGTGATCGCCGTCAGCGACTCACCGGCGGCCAGCGCGTCGCTGCGCAGCACGTGAATGGCCAGGTCGCGATCGCCAAGCCGGAACCAGCTCTCGCCGCCGAGCTGTTCCAGCGCCGCGAGAAATTGCCAGCTCTCGTCGCGCCGGCCCCAGCCGGTGTCGCGATTGACCTCGTCGGACAGGGTGTAGAGCAGGGTATCGATGTCCGGGCAGACGCTTAAGCCCAGGTGCTCGAAGTCGTCCCCGGTGTTGGCGATCACGGTGAGTTCTTCGCCGAGCAGCCCGGCCATACCTTCGGCGAGCTTGGCGCCGCCGACGCCGCCACTTAGCAGCACACAGCGCCGACTCATCGGAACAGGTCTTCCGCCGCGGGCCGCAGGATGGCGCTGGCCGGCTGGTCGTCGCCGGTGGCCGGCCAGCCGCGTATCAGCACCGCCGGGGTGCCTTCCGCCGCTTCGCCCATCGCCAGGGTCGCGGCCGCGGCAAGCGCATCCGCCGGTGACGTTTCACTGGTCTCCATCGGCCGGCCGAACAGGTCGGGGCGGCCGCGCAGGTCGGCCAGCGCCAGAACCCCGGCGCAGCCAATCGCCACACCGAGACTGCCCATTCGCCACGGGCGACCGATGCTGTCGGTAATCAGTATGCCGGGTGCGACCCCGGATTCGGCCGCCAGCGCTTCGCGCAGGCGCCGCGCCGAGCCATCCGGGTCGGCCGGCAGCAGCAGCACGCGGTCTTGTTCGCCGTCGACATTCGACCGGTCGATGCCGGCATTGGCCAGCACGATGCCGTTGCGATGCTCGACGATGATCGCGCCCGGGCGCTTGCGCACGATGCGCAGTGACTCGTCCAGGATCAGCTGCACCAGCCGCGGATCTTTATCGCATTCCCGCGCCAGTGCATGGGCCTGCTCGCCGGCTTCGACATCGGCAAGCCTGACCGCGCGTCCTTCGCTCTTGGACACGATCTTCTGGGCGATCGCCAGGATGTCGCCCTGCTGCAGCGTGAGGCCCGCGGCAGCAATCGCGCGGCTGAGCATCCCGACCAGGTCGTCGCCGCTGCCTACCAGCGGAATATCGGGCAGTCGATGAAACTCGAGATCGGGCACGCTCATCGCGGGCCTTTCAGCGGGTTCAGTGGTCGTCGATGCCGGTCACGCGAATGCCCGCGTGCCGACCCGGGTTGCGACGATTAATGAAAATCAGGATCGAGGTCAGCGCCTCGGCGGCCGCCGCGTTGGCCAGCGGCCCGGCGTGCCAGGCACGCATGCCGGCACGCTCGGCCAGTTCCACCACGACCTGCCGCGCGTCCGGCTTGTCGCCGGTGACCAGCACATCACAGTCGAGCTCGGCGTCGGTTGCCACCAGGTCCGCCGCGACGTTCTGAAAGGCCGATACGACCTGTACCTGTTCGCCGACTGCCTGCTGAGCCAGCAATGCGGCAGCGCCGCCGTCGGGTAGCTGCACGCGGGCAACTTTCGGCGGGACCAGCGGGACCGTGGTGTCGACCAGGATCTTGCCGGCGAGCGGCTCGCGAATGCCCTCGAGCGTGGCCTGCTGGTGGGCAAAGGGTACGGTAAGCACCGCGAGATCAGCGGCTGCCGCGGCCTTGTCGTTGGCCATGCCCTCGACGAGCGCGTCGCCGCCGAGCGCGGCGTTGGCCTCATTGGCGGCTTCCAGCGCCTTTTCGTCGCTGCGCGAACCGATAATCACGCGGTAGCCGGCCCT
>CBFCXA010000163.1:0-5836 GCA_965601985.1 uncultured Chromatiales bacterium
TCTTGGACTTCTATGACTCGGTTCTTGATGATTGGCTGGCAGGTCCAGACGCAGGCCGGTCGGGCTGAAAGACGCGTAGAACGGCGCGCCGTCGCCGCCGTTGCCCCAGGCTGAATTGACCTGGATGGGTTCCGGCAGGGGGCCGTGCACCGAGAGTACGAGTTCGCCGGCGTCGACCGTTGCGTCGCCGTCGTCGTCGACGAAGACCAGCCAGCCGACGCCGGGGTTGGCAGCAGCCGAACAGGCAGGGTTTGGGCTCGATGCATTTCCGCTGGCGCAGACGGTCACCGACCGCCGCCGCTTGATGGCTTCGCTGCGTGCCAGGTGCATGGCGGAAACGACGTCATTCGCCGCCGCGCTCATGCGCCCGGACGCGAAAAAATCGGTGAAGGCGGGAACCCCGAGAGTCAGAACGATGGCCATGACGGACAGGGCCACGAGCAGCTCGATCAGGGTGACGCCTTCTGCGTGCATCTTGCCCATGGCGCCTATGATGCCGTCCCGTTTCGGCGACCGGCGCGCGGTCGGACGAGCGGTGGTTCTCAGCTTGTGAATGAAATATATCCAATAAATTTATTGGATTACGCTTCACAGCTAAGACCCGACTTAGCAGTTTGTTCGAAAGCCATACGTGGCCGGCCAGTCGGGCTGATGATCAGGCGTCGTGGGCGCGCTTTCCCCTCGAGATCGCAGAACCACAGGCTGCCGTTGGTATCGCGCCGGGTGAACGGTCGGAATTCGAACGCGCGACGGTTGGCCAGGATGCGGATACCGGCGCCGCGGTATCCGGCTACCCGACTCAATGCCGATGCCCCGCCGACCTCTTTGGCGCTAGCCGGGGCCAACAGCCAGCCGTCGCTCCAGTCGAGGCGATCTTCGCAGGCGAGCCCGCCGCTGCTGGCGCACACTGTGATGGTCCGCGCCTGGACCTGCGCCGTCTGCCGCGCACGGTGAACATCCGCGACCAGTGAGTTGATCGCCCGGCTCATTTCGGCCTCACGCAGCCAGCGGCCGAAACCTGGCGCGGCCAGGCTCAGAAAAAGGCCCAGCAGCGCCACGCAAACCACCAGCTCGACCAGGCTGTAGCCGGCCCGATGCGCGCCCAACTGTGGCTCTCTGGCGTTCTCCATGGTCGCTCGAGGCTCACCGCATCTCGCAGCCGGGACCAGCGACTATTCGACCTAATGTCGGTGGATTCTCTGTCCGGCAGGAGTTTGCGCGCGATCATTGCCAGCCATCGCAATGCTTGGCTATGATTCTTGAGAATTGGTCTCAGTTGAGAGTCTGGCGTTTTGGCCGAAACGATTTCAGAACGACTGCAGCAGAAGGGCGTCAAGCCGACGCCACAGCGACTGCAAATTGCCCGTGTGATCCTGGCCGAGCCCTGCCACCTGTCCGCCGACAAGGTGATCGCGAGTCTGCGCGCTGCCGGCAGCCAGGTGTCGAAAGCTACCGTTTACAACACGCTGAACCTGTTCTGCCGGCAGGGGATTCTCCGCGAGATCGCGGTCGACCCCAGCCGGAAGTTCTACGACTCGACGACGTCGCCGCATCATCACTTTTATAACGAAGACACCGGTGAATTGATCGATATCGATCCCGATCAGCTGCAGATCGGCAGCCTGCCGGGCCTGCCGCAGGGCACGGTGGAACAGAGCCGGGAGCTCGTGGTTCGCATCCGCAACCGGTCGCGCTGACCGCGCCCGCCCGTCGCGCCTGACCGGCGTCGCGCTTCATTGCCCGGGTCCGGGCCGAAAGCCTATACTCCGGCGCCCGGGCCGGAGTAGCTCAGTTGGTAGAGCAGCGCATTCGTAATGCGAAGGTCGTAGGTTCGACTCCTATCTCCGGCACCATCCCCAACGCCCAGGCTTCGCGTTCTGCGTGCAGCCTGTTCTAGAAGTTCCACATCAGCCGGGCGGAGAAATTGTTTACGTCCGTCTGACCAGCCGGAAACACGCTGTCGTTGCCGATTTCCAGGTAGCGGTCCCAGCGAATGCCGATACCGACGTTGTCCCCCAGCGGCCAGCGAAAGCCGATGCCGACGACCGGCGATGTGCCGTCGTCCTTGACCGGCAGGGGCGATGAACCCGGCGGGACGTCGCTGAGGCGGCCCGACAGCTCGCCTTCCCAGAAGTAGGCGCCGACGCGGCCGTAGAGGCCGATGTCCCGAAGCCCGGGTGCGGTGACATTCACGGCGATGACGCCGCCGTCCACCTTGGCGTTCAGGCTGGTGGCGCCTGCGTTAGCGGTGGTTTCGCCGAGATTGACGTAGCCGGCTTCGATGCCCGCCCACTTGAACGGCTGCCAGCCGACGATCAGCTCCCAGGAGGCATCGTCTTCCTTGCAGTTGAACTGAGTGGACAAGGTGCCGGGCAGGCTCTCGCAGGCCGATGACTCGACCTTGGCATAGCCGAGCGCACCCTCAACGTAGAACCCGGACGGATGATCCAGCGCGCTGGCGGTGCCCGACCAGGCCAAGAACAGAGCCCCGAAAAGGGCTGCCATGCCGGCGTTTCTCATTGAGCGTCTCCCTCGACTTAGCTGGCTTGCGTCATTGCCGCCGAGCCGGTCCCCCCTGCCCGGGCCGCGCTATCGCGCTGCAAGACGCGCGGATCATAGCAAAAGCACGGGCAGGGCGAGTCGCGCCCGGCGGTTGCCCGCCGGCGCGTTCGCAGGGTGGGGTACGCGGCCGACTGTGACCGCAAGCCGCTGGCCAGTATGATCGTGCGGTGACTGATCCGCGGTGCCGCCGCGGCCGAAATACTGAAGGTGCGGCCAGTCGGCCGGCCGGTCGGGATGAATATATGCGCTTGATCGTCGGCATCTCCGGGGCCAGCGGTGTGATCTACGGGATCCGCCTGCTGGAAGTCCTGAAAAACATCGACGAGGTGGAAAGCCACCTCGTCATGAGTAACGGCGGCAAACTCAATATCGCCCTGGAGACCGACTGGGACGTCAAAGCGGTGGAAGCGCTGGCCGACGTGGTGCACAGCGACCAGAACCTGGCTGCATCGATCGCCAGCGGCTCGTACCGGACCGGCGGCATGGTCATAGCGCCCTGTTCGATGAAGACTATGTCCGGCGTGGTCAACTCGTTTGCGGACAACCTGATCGTGCGCGCCGCGGACGTGGTCCTGAAGGAACAGCGCCGACTCGTCATCGTGCCGCGCGAGACGCCGCTGCACGTGGGTCATACCCGCCTGCTTACCGCGGCGGCCGAGATGGGCAGTATCCTGGTGCCGCCGATGCCGGCGTTCTACAACGACCCGCAGACGGTCGACGACATAATCAATCACACCGTGGGTCGGGTCCTGGACCTGTTCGACATCGACAGCGGCATCGTCAAGCGCTGGGTCGGGCCGGAGCGCGGCAAGGCCGGCAAATCCAGTGACTGAAGAAGCGCGCCGGGAAGACACCCGTCAGGCGATTCGCAGCCTGCTCGAGGCGCATAACACGCTAACGCTGGCGACCTGCGATCAGGAGCGCCCCTGGGCGGCCACGGTGTTTTTCTGCAGCGATCGCCAGCTGCGCCTGTATTTCGTGTCCGATCACCGCACGCGTCATGGCCGGGACATGGCGGCCAACAGCCGGGTGGCCGCTGCGGTCAACCCCGACTGCAGCAACTGGGGCGAGGTGCGCGGGGTGCAGCTCGAAGGCCAGGTCGAAGTCGTCGACGGCCTGGAGCGGCTTGCCGCGCTGAAGACCTACCTGGCGAAGTTTCCGGACGTGCGCGCGATGTTCGAGCGTCCACGCGACAAGAACGAGGAGACCATTGGTCAGCGCCTGAAGGCGGCCAATATCTATCGGCTGACACCGGACTGGCTGCGGTTGATCGATAACAGCCGCTGGTTCGGTTACAAGGAAGAGCTGCGCATCGATCCCTAGCGCCCCAATGCGCGTGCCATCCTGTGGTTCCCCGGTCATCCGGTATGCGCTGCAAGAAGCCCGGGCGTCTTACACTGGAAACAATCCTCGAGAAGAGTACGCGCCGACGTGCCCCGGAATTCCGCGCCAAGTTTACTGTTGCGGCTGCTGTTGCCGACGCTGATGCTGGCCTGCGCGTCGGCCGCGCAGGCCCAGGGCCGGGTTATCCGCGTCACCACGACCACCGCCGAGCAGGCCCGCGTCGAGCAGACGGAATGGGCGGTCGGCGTGATCGAGACGCGCAGCTCGGTGCATGTCGCGGCCGAAGTCGCCGGCCAGGTGCGCGAGGTACTGGTCGATGAAGGGCAGGGTGTGGCGCAGGGCGCGGTGCTGGCGATACTCGACAGCGCCGAGTACCGGATCAACGAGGAAGCCGAGCAGGCCGAGGTCCGGCGCCTGGAGACGCTGTTGCGGCAGCAGCAGCGGGAAGTCCAGCGGGCGAACGAACTCTACGCTGACCGGCTGATAGCGCAGGACCAGGTGGACAGCACGCAGTCAGAACTGGATGCCTTGCGTGAGCAGCTGGCCGGTGCGCGTGCGCGGGTCGCCGAGAGTCAGCGCCGGCTCGGAGAAACGCGGCTGCGGGCGCCGGTGCAGAGCGAGGTCGCGCAGCGCTATATCGACGTCGGCGATTTCGTGCAGGTCGGCACAATCGTTTTCGACCTGGTGGACATCCTGAACCTGCGCGTGCGCCTGCCGTTTCCCGAGTACCGCGCGCCCGAGCTGTCGCGCGGACAGACGGTGCGCCTGCGCTCCGCCGCGGCCGGCGACGAGCCGGTCGAGGCGACCATCACCGACATCAGGCCCGGCGTCGATACCGCCAGTCGCTCGGTGACGGTGATCGTCGATTTCCAGAACCCCGGCGCCTGGCGGCCGGGTGCCAGCGCCCGCGCCGAGCTGGTCCTGAGCGTTCGCGAGAATTCCATGTTGCTGCCGCAGGTCGCCGTGGTCCGGCGCCCGGCCGGTGACGTGGTGTATGTGCTGACCGGTAACACGGTCGAGGAACGGCAGGTGCAGCGCGGTGAGCGCCAGGGCCGCATGGTCGAGGTGCTGGGCGGACTGGACGGGGGCGAGCAGATCGTCGTCGACGGCGCCGGCTTCCTGACCCATGGCACCCGCGTAGAAGTGGCGGAGCGCTGATTATGAGTCTCGCCGCCGTTTCGGTTCGTCGCTACGTGTTCGCCGCGATGCTCAATGCCCTGATCGTGCTGATGGGCCTGGTCGCCTATGACCGCATTGGCGTGGAGCGGCTGCCGAACATCGATCTGGCCAAGATTTCGGTGCAGACCTTCCTCGAGGGCGCCAACCCGGAGATCGTCGATACCGGCATTACCAATGTGATCGAGGGTGCGATCAGCAGCGTGTCGGGCGTCGATCAGCTGGTTTCGACGACCTCGGCCGGGCAGTCGACCGTGACGCCGACCTTCCAGCTCGGCAAAGATATCGATGTGGCCTTTAATGAAGTCCAGGCCAAAGTCAGCAGGATTCAGCGCAACCTGCCGGAAGACGCGGATCCACCGATCATCGACAAAACCGAAACCGGGGCCTTTCCGTCGTTCTGGGTATCGATCTACGGCGACCGGACCGTTCAGCAGCTGAACCAGTACATCCGCACGGTCATCAAGAAACGCATCGAGACCGTGGACGGCGTCGGCGAAGTCGTGATCGGTGGAGATCGTGAACGCACTATTCGCGTCGACCTCGATTTCGAACGGCTGGCCGCCTACGGCATCACGGTGCAGGACGTCACCGCCGCGTTTCGCAATGAGCACTTTCAATTGCCCGGTGGCTACCTGGTCGGGGCCGATAAAGAAGAGCTCCTGAAGCTGGACCTCGAATATCACGATCCCGAGGACCTGAAACGCCTGGTTGTCGGCTCGCGAGGCGGCACCACCATTTACCTGCGCGACGT
>CBFCXA010000164.1:0-5822 GCA_965601985.1 uncultured Chromatiales bacterium
CGGTCGGCGGCTAGACCAAGCAATACCACGTGCTGCCCGACCCGATGGCGTTGCAGGCTTTCGATCTGACCTTCGACGATGTCGTCGAGGTGCTACTACTGAACAACAACAACGTTGGCGCCGGCTATATCGAGCGCTCGGGCGGGCAGTACCTGGTGCGTTCGCCCGGCCAGTTCGAAGGCATCGACGATATCGAGGCGCTGATCGTGGCACGGCGCGCCGGCGTGCCGGTACCGCTGGGCCAGGTCGCCGAGGTGCGGCTCGGTTCTGAGTTGCGCGCCGGCGCGGCAACCCAGGACGGCGGCGAAGTGGTGCTCGGTACCGTGTTCATGCTGGCCGGCGAGAACAGTCGCGAAGTCGCGGCCGCCACCTCCGAGCGCCTTAAGGATATTCAGCGGTCACTGCCGGAGGGCGTGGAACTCAAGCCGCTGTACGACCGCACGCGACTGGTAGACAAGACCATCGTCACGGTTGCGACCAACCTGACCGAGGGCGCTTTGCTGGTCATCGTGATCCTGTTCCTGCTGCTTGGCAACTGGCGCGGAGCGCTGCTGACCGCCGCGATCATCCCGATCTCGATGCTGATGACCGTCACCGGCATGGTCGAGCTCGGTATTTCCGCTAATTTGATGAGTCTCGGTGCGCTGGACTTCGGCCTGATCGTCGACGGCGCGGTGATCATCGTAGAGAACTGTATTCGGCGGCTCGGCGAGGAACGCCCATCCGACGGCACGTCCCTGACGCTCGCCGAGCGACTGTCCGTGGTGCGCGAAGCGACCAGCGAGGTGATACAGCCGGCCGTGGTCGCGGTGATCATCATCCTGATCGTTTACGTCCCGATCCTTACGCTGACCGGCGTCGAGGGAAAAATGTTCAGGCCGATGGCCATCACCGTGATGATCGCGCTGGCCTCGGCGCTGGTGCTCTCGGTCACTGCGGTGCCGGCCGCGGTTGCGCTGTTCGTACCGAGCGGCGGCTCGGAAAAACGCAATCCCGTGATGGAGATTCTGCATCGGGTCTACGCGCCGGTGCTCCGCGGTGCGCTGCGTTTTCGCTGGTTGGTGGTATGCGCCTCCGTGGTCGTCGTGCTGGTCGCGGGGCTGGTGGCCAGCCGCATGGGCACCGAGTTCGTGCCGAGCCTGGACGAGGGCGACATCGCGCTGCATGCGCTGCGCGTGCCGGGGACCGGGCTCGATCAGGCGGTGCAGATGCAGAACTCGCTTGAGAAAGTCATTCGTGGCATGCCGGAGCTCGACAGCGTGTTTTCCAAGATCGGCACGGCGGAGATCCAGAATGACCCGATGCCGCCGTCGGTCGCGGATACGTTCCTGATGATGAAGCCGCGTGACGAGTGGCCGGACCCCGACAAGCCGCGCGGCGTGCTGATCCAGGAGCTGGAGGAACTGGTGCTCGGTGTGCCGGGCAACAACTACGAGATCACCCAGCCGATCGAGCTGCGCTTCAACGAGCTGATCGCGGGCGTGCGCTCGGAGCTGGCCGTGAAGATCTACGGCGACGACCTCGACGTGCTGGCAGATCTCGGTGAGCGGATCGAAGCGCTGGTCGCGGACGTGCCGGGTGCCGCCGACGTGCGCACCGAGCAGGTTACCGGGCTGCCGATACTGACCGTGACGCCGGATCGCAAGCGTTTGAGCCGTTACGGGCTGTCGGTCGCCGATGTGCAGAACACGCTGCAGATCGCGATGGGCGGGCGCAACGCCGGCCAGGTGTTCGAGGGCGACCGGCGCTTCGATATCGTTGTGCGCCTGCCGGAAGATCTCCGCGCGAACCCGGACATGATCGGCCGGCTGCCGGTGCCGCTGCCGCCCACCAGCGGGGCAGTACCCGGCGACGCGGACCTGATGTTCGCCGACCTGCTGCCGCCGCCGGAGAACATCCGGCTGGATGAGATCGCCGACGTCGCGCTGGTCGAGGGCCCGAACCAGGTCAGCCGCGAGAACGGCAAGCGGCGCGTGTTCGTGACCGCGAACGTGCGCGGTCGGGATCTCGGCACCTTCGTCGGCGAAGTGCAGCGTGCGATCGACGAGAGCATCGAGCTGCCGGGAGGCTACTGGATCGACTACGGCGGGACTTTCGAGCAGCTGATCAGCGCTGCGCAGCGCCTGACCCTGGTCGTGCCGCTGACCTTGCTGCTGATCTTCTTCTTGCTCTATACCAACTTCGCATCGGTAAAGGATGCCGCGCTGGTCTTCACCGGTGTACCGCTGGCCCTGACCGGCGGCGTCGCGGCACTCGCGCTGCGCGGCATGCCGCTGTCGATCTCGGCGGCGATCGGCTTCATCGCGCTGTCGGGGATCGCGGTGTTGAACGGCGTGGTGATGCTGTCCTTCATACGCCAGCTGCGCCAGCGCCTGCTGCTGGAGGATGCGATCATCAAGGGTGCCACGCAACGTCTGCGGCCGATTCTGATGACCGCTCTGGTGGCGAGTTTCGGTTTCGTGCCAATGGCGTTCAACGTCGGCACCGGCTCGGAAGTGCAGCGACCGCTGGCCACGGTGGTTATTGGCGGGATTGTGTCGTCGACCCTGCTCACGCTGGTGCTGCTGCCGGCGCTCTATCGGATTTTCCACCGGGAGCGTGAAGCGGCGGTGCGGCTGGACGCAGCGCAAGCCCGATGAGTTCCGGTGCCACGCTACGTCGGCTGCCGGCAGTGATGCTGGTGACCGCCGCTATGCTGCTGATAGCCGGCTTCGGCCTGTGGACACCTGACCTGTCCCGCGCGACCCTGCAGGCTCGCTACCTGGAGCCGAGCGATCGCCTGGTCGATGTGCTGGGCACCGAAATGCGTATCCGCGACACCGGGCCGGAGGACGCGCCGGCGATACTGATGGTGCACGGTTTCGGCTCAAGCCTGGAGACCTGGGACGGCTGGGCCGGCGCACTGGACCGGGATTTCAGGGTGCTGCGCTTCGACCTGCCCGGTTCGGGCCTGTCGGCACCCGACGCGAGCGGCGACTACAGCGATGAACGCAGCATCGCGCTGATTCTCGAGCTGATGGAACAGCTGGACATCGGCCGGGCCAGCCTGGTCGGCCACTCGCTGGGCGGGCGTATTGCCTGGCGGTTCGCTGCAGCGGCACCCGACCGGGTCGAGCGCCTGGTGCTGGTAGCCCCGGACGGCTATGCGAGCAACGGCTTCGAGTACGGCCAGGCGCCGGAGATTCCGCCGGTGTTCGCAGCCATGCAGTACGTGTTCCCCGAGTTCGTGTTGCGCATGAACCTGGAACCGGCTTACGGCAGCAACAGTGTGCTGAAGGATGCGACGGTCCGGCAGTATCACGACATGCTGCGCGCGCCCGGAAGCCGTCGCGCATTGCTCGACCGGATGAGTCAGACGGTACTGGTAGAGCCCGCACCCTTGCTCGAGTCCATTGCAGCGCCGGTACTGCTGATCTGGGGCGAGCAGGATGGGTTCATACCGGTCGACAACGCGGATGATTATCAGCGCGAGTTACCCGAGGCTGAGCTGTTGCGTCTGCAGAACGTCGGCCATGTGCCCCAGGAGGAACGCCCGGCGGAGACGGCTGTACGAATACGGGAATTTCTTACGTCAGGGGCCGGCCCTGCCGGCTAATCCATCTCCAGCTCGCAGGCCAGGCACTGGTCGACGAAGGGCTGGGCCACGCCGAGCTCGCGGGCCAGTTGCTCGAGTCGGCGACGCCCGGTGTTGAGCAGGTCGTAGTCGGCGAGCGCGATGACGGCGAGATCCTGCAGGACGCGCATGCGCTGGGTGGGGCTGGTGACTTCGTTGACTTTGGCGATACGGTCCGGCAGCTCGTCTTCGAGCTGTTCCAGGTCGATATTGCCGGTATAGCTGCCGGCGCCGAAGAACTCGTCGAAGACTTCGATCTCTTTTTCGCTGATACCGCCGCTGGCATTCGCGATGACCAGCGCGGCAGCAAAAAACAGCCGACGCATGGCCTCGGCGACGTCGGTCTTGCCTTCCAGGTAGTTCGGTTCCATCAGCGCCATCAGCCGCTGCACGCCGACCTCGAGTTCCGCGGCCGCCATCTCACCCGGCGGTACGAACACCGAGTCGTGATAGAGCTTGAGTGCGTGTACGCGCAGCGGACTGAACGGGTGGGTGCTGAACCAGTCTGCGGTCGGCGCGCCCTGGCCGGGCTGCGCGTCGACCTCCTGCATTTCGTCGACCTGCGACAGGAATTCGCCGAGGTCGAAGTGGATGACGTCGTTGCTCAGCCCCGAGCTCAGCCGGAACAGCGCACGCCCGACGCCCTGCAGGTCCTGGGCGCAGTGCGCGCCGGCGCGATCGGCGGAGATTTCCGCGTAGCGCGACCAGGCGAACAGCTCCAGTGCCAGTTTCGGATTGGGCCGCTGCCGGCCGCGCAGGATGTAGCCGATCGGAATGTCGTGGTGTTTGTAGATATGGTGACCGAGCTCGTGGCCGATCACGAAGCGCAGCTCGCTGCCGGTAAAGCTTTCCAGCAGGCTGGAGCTGAACAGGATGATCAGCCGGCCTTCTTCGGGTTTGACGCAGGCCGCGTTGAACTGCGGGCTGGCGTAGACATAGAGCTCGATCGGGATCTCGACGCCGAGCTTTTCCACGCTGTCGTCGAGCAGGCGGTAGACCTGCGGCGCCATGTTGCGCGACAGTCGCACGGAGGTCGCCAGCAGCTGGCGGCGGATGCCGGTCGGACCTTCTTCGGCGGCCTCGGCGAGGTGCGCGTTTACGCGCTGCACGTCGGCGTTCTCCAGCAGCGTGGTGTACAGCGACAGGTCGTTCTGGCAGCGGATCTGGTCGGCTTTCATTGGTTTGTGGTTGTTGCCGGCGTCGGCGCCATCATAACCAATCGGCACTCAGCCCTCGTCCGTTGCGCGTTGCTGCTCGCGCAGGATCTCGACGATGCGCTCGGCCGGCACGATCGCCCCCTTGCCGACGCCCGGGCAGAACTGCCCAATACCGGTCCAGGTGCATCGCCAAATGGCTGCTGGACGAATAATCGTGTATGTCAGCCGAATCAGACAACACCGCGCCCGTGCAGCGGTCCGGGGCTCTTTCCATCCGGGGCTGGAACCTCGCGGGCAGTTTCTTTGTGATGCTGGGCGCGATCGGCGCCGCGCTGCCGGTCATGCCCACGACCATATTCCTGATCCTGGCGCTGGCCTGCTTCATGCGCGGCTCGCCGGAGCGGGCCCGGCGCCTGCTGGAGCATCCCCGGTTCGGTCCGGTGCTGCGTGACTGGCAGCGCGAGCGGGCTATTCCGCGTCGTGTGAAAACGATTGCGGTCGTGTCGATAACGCTGGCCTGGCTGCTGCTGCTCGGTAGCAGCGACGGCTGGCTGATGCCGGTCATCACCGGTGTCGTATTGTTTTCAGTGAGCCTGTGGATCGCGACCCGACCAGCGCCGCGGCCGGTAGGCGCCGACTGAACACCGCGCCGTCGTGCTGCTGCGGCGTAGTAATCATCGGGACCGCCACATAGGCTACTGACCATGAGTTCAGGCAAACCCAGGACCAGCCAGTACTTCGACATCAAGAAGGACTCGGAAGGCCGCGAGTATCTCGAGACCTACCTCCACGGCATCGCGCTGCTGCGGCTGGTGATGACCAACAAGGGCACCGGCTTCACACCGGACGAACGCGTCGCGCTGGGACTCGACGGCCTGTTGCCGCCGCAGGTGCACACCCTCGAGCAGCAGGTCGAACGCGTGTATCGCGGATTTCTGCGCGAGCCAAACCCGCTGGCCAAGTACCAGTATCTGCGCGGCCTGCAGGAGCGCAACGAAATCCTCTACTACGCGCTGGTCGAGCGGCACCTCGAGGAGATGCTGCCGATCATC
>CBFCXA010000165.1:0-5821 GCA_965601985.1 uncultured Chromatiales bacterium
AAAAGCCGGACGACCGCGTCTGTCATGCCCGATGCCGCTGACGGCAGCGGCAGGCATCGATCACCGAGGGCGCGGATGTCCGTCTACCTGGACGCAAACAGTGTGTTGCATCGCGATGCCGCGGCCAGCGTGCTGCGCTGCCCGCATTGCGAGGCCGCCAGCGCCATGCGGATAAGCGCCGCGCCGGACTTCGGCGAACTGCAACGCAACCGTCCCGGACGCATCGGGGTGGTGCTCGACTGCGGCGCCTGCCGCGAGCCGGTATTTCTGCGCTACCGCGTGCACCGTTACCTGCCCGATCGCGTCGAACTGGAACCGGCGGCGGAAGAACTCGAGCACGCGGCCGAGCAGTTCGCCTGGCAGTACCTGCCGGCCACCATTGCCGCTCCTTTCCGCGATGCGCTGGGCTGCTATGCGAACAACCTGCTACTGGCTTTCTCCGCGATGTGCCGGCAAACCGCGCGCGCGGTATTCGCCGAGCGCGGCGAGCGCGAGCGCCTGCGACTGTTCGACGAGGTCTCGAAGGTTCGTGAGCTGGCCGGTGTGGACGAGGCGGCCTTCGATGTCGTGCGGAGAGTGATCTTCGATACGGACCTGGACCGCGGCGGGCGCCCGCCGGACCTCAGCCGCGGCGAGGCTGCTCTGCTGCTGGAAACCATGAAAGACCTGCTCTACCAGCACTACGTGCGCGGTGCGCGTCTGCGGCGCAACCTGGCGCTGCGGCAGTTCTTCGCCGCCGCGGACTCAGCCGAAGATCAAGTTACGAGACGGCCTGCCGAAGGGCGCAGCGCCTGACGCGTAATCAGCCGACCCAGCGCCGCGCGTTCCTGAATAAGCGCAGCCACGGCCCGTCCGGACCCCAGTCTGCCGGCGCCCAGGAATGCTGCACGGTCCGCGCGACCCGCTCCGGGTGCGGCATCATGATGGTCACGCGCCCGTCGGTCGAACACAGCCCGGCGAGCCCTCCGGGCGATCCGTTCGGATTGGCCGGATAACTCGTGGCCATCTCGCCGTGGTTGTCGACGTAGCGCAGAGCCAGCTGCTCGCCGGCCGCCAGGCGCGCCAGGCCGTCAGGCGCGGCGAACTCCGCCCTGCCCTCACCGTGCGAGGTCGCGATCATCAGCCGGCTGCCCTGCATGCCGTCGAGCAGTATCGAGCGGCTGGGCTGCACCTCGACCAGGCTCAGCCGTGCTTCGAACTGGCCGGACAGGTTGGCGATGAACCGTGGCCAGTGGTCAGCGTACGGGATCAGGTCGGCCAGGTTGGCGAGCATCTGACAACCGTTGCAGACACCCAGGGTAAAACTGTCTTCGCGCGCGAAAAACTCGGCAAACTGGTCGCGGGCGCGCGCATTGAAGGCGATCGACTTCGCCCAGCCGCCGCCGGCGCCGAGCACATCGCCATAGGAAAAGCCGCCGCAGGCTGCAAGCCCGGCAAACTCCTCGAGCGTGCGCCGGCCTTCGATCAGGTCGGTCATGTGCACATCCACCGGCTGGAACCCGGCGCGCAGAAAAGCCGCGGCCATTTCCTGGTGACTGTTCACGCCCTGCTCGCGCAGAATCGCGACCCGGGGTCTCGCACCGCCGGCGATGTACGCAGCCGCGATGTCGTCGGCCGGATCGAAACTCAGCTGCGGTGACAGGCCCGGATCTTCGGGGTCGGTCATCGCCGCGTAGGCCTGGTCGGCGCAGGCGGGATTGTCACGCAGCGACTGCATGCGCCAGGTGAGCTCCGACCAGCGACGGCGCAGCTCGGTCCGGGTAAAACGCAGCTGCTCCGCCCCCGAGGCCCGAACGCTAACCAGGTCCTCATCGGTAACCCTGCCGACAACGCCGGACAGCGAACCGAGCCCAGGACTGTCGAGGCATGCCCAAACGGCGTCGAGATCCGCTGCACGCAGCTGCAGCACGACGCCGATCTCCTCGGCGAACAGCGCGCCGGTGAGCGCATCACCGTCGACCGGCAGGTCGATCTCCAGGCCCCGGCGCCCGGCAAAGGCCATTTCGCACAGGCTTGCCCACAGGCCGCCGTCACTCCGATCATGGCAGGCGAGCACCAGGTCGCGAGCGGCGAGTTCGCGCACGGCCGTGAACAGCGCCGCCAGAAGGCCGGGCTCGTCGAGGTCCGGCGGCAGTCCGCCCGCCTGGCCGAACGCCTGGGCCAGGCAGGAACCGCCGAGCCGGTTGCGACCCTTGCCGAGATCGATCAGCAACAGCAACGAATCGGGCTCCGGCTTAAGCTGTGGCGTCAACGTGCGGCGGATGTCGCCGACCGGCGCGAACGCGGACACGATCAGCGACACCGGTGCAATGACTGCCTGTTCGCCGGCATCGTCCTGCCAGCGCGTCTGCATGGACAGCGAATCCTTGCCCACCGGTATCGCGACCTTTAGTGCCCGACACAACTCAGCCACTGCGGACACCGTGTCGAACAGCGATTCGTCTTCGCTGCCCACACCGCTGGCCGCCATCCAGTTGGCGCTCAGACGCACGTCTTCGAGCCGCAGGACATCCGCAGCCAGCATATTGGTGATGGCTTCGGCCACGGCGAGCCGGCCCGAAGCCGCCGGGTCGAGCACCGCGACCGGCGTGCGCTCGCCCATCGCCATGGCCTCACCGGCGAAACCGTCGAAGTCACGCGCGGTCACCGCGACGTCGCTGACCGGCACCTGCCAGGGACCGATGAGCTGGTCGCGCGCCACCAGGCCGCCAACAGTCCGATCGCCAATGTGGATCAGGAACGACTTGTCGGCGACCGCGGGCATGCGCAGAACGCGCCGGCAGGCCTCCTCCAGATCGCAGTTGAAGGCCTCGTCGGTCGGAGCTGCGCGGCTGCGGCGGATGTCTTTGCGCGTGCGCGGTGCTTTGCCCAGCAACACTTCAAGCGGCATGTCGACCGGCCGGTTTCCGGCCTGGCGGTCACGCACGATGAGTTCGCCACTGTCGTCGAGCACACCGATCACCGCGTACGGGCAGCGTTCGCGCCGGCATACCGCGTCGAACCACTCCAGTCGCTGCGGGTCGATCGCGAGTACGTAGCGCTCCTGGGCCTCGTTGCACCAGATCTCCAGCGGCGACAGGCCGGCTTCGGCGCTCGGGACGTCCCGCAGCTCGACCTGCGCACCGAGCTTGCTGTGATCGACCAGCTCCGGCACCGCGTTGGACAAGCCGCCGGCGCCCACGTCGTGAATTATCTCTAATGGGTTGCCGTTCGGGTCGTCGATACCGGCGGCCCAGCACGCATCGATCACCTGCTGCGCGCGCCGCTGGATTTCCGGATTGCCACGCTGCACGGAGGCGAAGTCGAGTTCGGCCGAACTGCTGCCGCTGCCGACCGATGACGCGGCGCCGCCGCCCAGACCGATCAGCATCGCCGGCCCGCCGAGCACGATGAGCAGGCTGCCGGACGACACCTCGCCCTTGAGCGCGTCGGCTTCGCGCACGTTGCCCAGGCCGCCGGCAATCATGATCGGCTTGTGGTAGCCCCAGCTGCGCTCGCCGCTGCCCGGCTGCTCGAAGCTGCGGAAATAACCGAGGATGTTCGGCCGGCCGAATTCGTTATTGAAAGCCGCGCCGCCGATCGGGCCTTCGAGCATGACCTGCAGCGGGCTGGCGATGCGTCCGGGACGTCCGGGGCTCTGCTCCCAGGGCTGCTCGTTGCCGGGTATCTGAAGGTGCGACACCGAAAAGCCGGTCAGGCCGGCTTTAGGCGTGGCGCCCAGCCCGGTCGCGCCCTCGTCACGAATTTCGCCACCGCTGCCGGTAGCCGCACCCGGAAACGGCGAGATCGCGGTCGGATGGTTATGCGTTTCCACCTTGATCAGGCTGTGCACCGGTTCGGTACTCACACGGTATTCGCCTGCGGCATTCGGCGTGAGGCGTTGCCCGGGCCCGCCGGCGATCACCGCGGCGTTGTCCTTGTACGCGCTCAGCACGCCATCCGGGCTGGCCGCATGGGTCGAGCGGATCATGTCGAACAGGCTGTGCGGCTGGGCAACGCCGTCGAGGACCCAGTCGGCATTGAAGATCTTGTGCCGGCAATGCTCGGAGTTCGCCTGGGCAAACATCATCAGTTCGGCATCGGTCGGATCGCGCTTCAGCGCCGTGTAGTTCTCGAGCAGGTACTCGATCTCTTCACCGGAGAGCGCGAGGCCGAGTTCCGTATTCGCGCGTTCCAGCGCCGCGCGCCCTTCCTCGAGCAATGCGATGTGCACCAGCGGTGCCGGCGCCGGGCTGTCGAACAGGCGCGCGCCGTCGGCAGCGTCATCGATCACGGTTTCGGTCATGCGGTCGTGCAGCAGCGGCAGCAGGCGCGCGCGCTGCGCGGCGCTAAGCATGGTGATGCCGAGCTGGAATTCGACGCCGCGCTCGAGGCGGCGAACAGACTCCAGGCCGCAGATCCGGGCGATATCGGTGGCCTTGCTGGACCAGGGCGAAATGCTGCCCAAACGCGGCAGCACCAGCAGCCGGACGGCAGGTTCCGGCGCGGGCCTGGCCGGCTCGCCGTAGCTCAGCAGCTGATCGAGACGGGCCCGATCAGACTGCTCAAGCGCATCCGACAGGTCGACCAGATGCAGGTAGCGGGCCTCGAGCGCGAGCAACTCCGGGACGACCTGCCGGATTTCTGCCAGCAGCTTTTCGCGCCGGAAAGGGCTGAGAGCGGAAGGGCCGGGCAGGCGCAGCAGCTCAGCGACTCCCATCGCTGCGGGCGCGCCGGGCACCGTCAACGGCCCTGGTCGTTGCCAGAACCACCGGGCGTGTAAACCGGCATCGGAAACTGCGCGACGTTGCCGCCCTCGGCATCGGAGATTTTCGCGGTGCCTTCTTTCTCGACTTCGTCGATACGCAGAATCGAGTGCATCGGCAGGTAACTGCGTTTGACGCCGGCAAACTCGGTCTTGATGCGCTCTTCCGTCGGATCGACGACCACCCGGCTGCGCTCCCCGAACACCAGCTCTTCGACCTCGATGAAGCCGAACAGGCCGCCGTGGGAAACGCTGCGCGCGTAGACCTCATAAACCTTGCCCTGGTTCATGAACATCACCTTGTACAAGCGGTGTGCAGCCATCGACGGGGACCTTTGGAGAATTATGTTTAACCGGGCTGGCAGGATCCAGTCCGGAAGGCGCGCGATTATAGCCCTTTGCAGCGCAACAACCCCAGCCCCGAAGGGCCCGCAAACTGTGAACTGCAGCGGCGCGGCCCATGGCCGCGTCGGTCATGCTGCCCCAAGCGAGGCGGACTGTCCGGACCCGTCGGCCGCGCCTTATGTATCGGTACCTGAGAGGCCCAACCGCCTATGCCACTGCGCCTGCGCACAATCAGCGAGAACGCGAAACTCCTCGGCGACGACCGCGACAAGGAATTCGTAGCCTGTGGCGGAACGATCGGCCGCAGCCTGGACAATGACTGGGTGCTGCCGGATCCGAACCGCTACGTGTCCGGCCGGCACGCGCTGATCGACTTCCAGTCCGACGCGTACTACCTGGTCGACACCAGTCGCAACGGCGTGTACGTCAACGAATCCGATTCGCCGGTCGGGCGCGGACATCCGCAACGCCTGTTTGACGGTGACCGTATCCGTATCGGCGACTTCGACATGCTGGTCGAACTCACCGAGGACGAGGTCACGGACGATGGCATGCGCGACTCGGTGGTACGCGCCCAGCAGGTGCCCGAGGACCCGTCGGTCGAATTGGCGCTGATGAGCGAAGACAAGCTGGTCGACGGCAACGCGCTGGAGCAGCATCTGGCGATGTCCGACGGCTCGTCGCGTCTGAGCATGCTCAGCGAAGTTGTACAGCTGCCCTCGGCAGCCGCGG
>CBFCXA010000166.1:0-5818 GCA_965601985.1 uncultured Chromatiales bacterium
GTGTCTCCGCGATATTCCACCAAGTGGTACGTTACCTCTCAAGGCATTGTTATTACTGCATCTGCAGCCGTTATCCTAGAGTGCCTGCGGTGCCGGGAATTACACGCCGAGGCGTAGAAAATGAAAGACCTGCTGATCAATACCTGGTACGTCGCCGCGCCCGCGTCCGAGATTGACGCCGACAGGCCGCGCCGCGTGCGCATGCTCGGTCTCGACTTCGTGCTGTTCCGGGACGCCGATGGCGCGCTGCACTGTCTGAGCGATGTCTGCTGCCATCGCGGCGGCTCGCTGGCCGAGAGAGATCTTACCGATGGTTGCGTGCAGTGCGCGTATCACGGCTGGACCTTCGACGGCGCAGGTCGCTGCACCGGTATACCGTCAATGGGCGAAGGTGCTCGAGTGCCGAAGCGAGCGCGGGTGGATTCCTACCCGGCGCAGGAAAAATACGGGCTCGCCTGGGTATTCCTCGGCGACCTGCCAGAGTCAGAACGGCCGATGCTGCCCGGCTGGCTGGATGCCTTCGAAGGCCAGCCCGACAAGCACTGGTTCATGCAGTACGAAAAGCACCAGCCCGGTATCAACTGGATGCGCATGATGGAGAACAGCATGGACAACAGCCACCTGTCGTTCGTGCATCCGATGTTCGGCGGGCGTATCGACCCGCGCGTCAGTTCGATGGAGATTACCGACACCCACTGGGGCGCGCACACCGGGTTGCTGATGCCGACGACCGACGATTCGGCCAAGCCGGAGTACATGCAGGAGGTCCTGGACAAGGACCGCGAACCAATGGGCGTGCAGCTCGAGTTCAGCATGGCCGGCATGTGCGTGGTAATCCGCCAGAACCTGGCGCCGGGCGTGAGCCAGTACCTGCTGACCACCAAGACGCCGATCGACGAATGGAACACGCAGACCTATGGTATGCAGATGCGCACCTACATGATCGGTGCGGAGAACGACGAGAAAATCAGCGCGTCGCTGGGCCGGGCGCTGGACGAGGATTTCGCGGCCGTATCGGCAGTGCGACCGGTGTTCACACCAACGTCGCCGGGCGACGAGCTGCTGGTCGAGGCCGATTCGCTGGAACTGGCCTTCCGGCGTCGCTATATGGAATGGGTGGCGCGTGGCTGGGCCATCGACTCCGACGCGTTCCACGCGCGCCGTGAGTCTGAAGTAATGGTGATCCCGTCGCCGGCGCGGCGAGAGGATCCGAAGAACTGGGTACATGGCAGCGTGCCGCTGCTCGAGCCCGTGGCGGCTGCCGAGAGGAAAACAGCATGGAAGTGAGGCCCCTGACCGGCGAGTTCGGCTGCGAAATCCTGGATGTCCAGCTTGCCGAGCTGACCTCTGCCCAGTTCGACGAGATCTGCGCGGCCTGGCTCAAGTACTCGGTCGTCGTATTCCGCGACCAGGAACTCGAGATCGGACAGTTCGCCGAATTCGGCCGGCGTTTCGCGCCGCTGGAGGACGAGCCTTTCCTGCCCTACAAGTCCGACGAGCCGGGCGTGTACTACTTCAAGGGCGCGGGCCGGACGGAAAAGAAACTGTCGACCCAGAACCTGACCTGGCACGTCGATCACAGCTACCAGACCAACCCGAGCCTGGGCGCGATGCTCTACGGCGTGCGCGTGCCGTATTCCGGGGGCGATACCGTGTTCGCCAGCAACTACCTGGCCTACGAATACCTGTCGGACAAGATGAAGCACTTCCTGTCCGATCTCGATGCCATGCACGACGTTCTGCAGTACGGCGTGAACTCCGGTCACCGGACCATGGCAACGCCCGAGGGCCTGCAGGCCTTGTCGAAAAGGCGCGAGAAGTTCCCGCCGACGCGCCATCCGCTGATCTGCGAGCACCCGGAAACGCATCGCAAGATGCTCTACCTGAACGAGGCCTGGACCACGTCGATCTGCGATCTGGAGCCGGCCGAGAGCGCGGCGCTGCTGCAGATGCTGAAGATCCACGCGGTGCAGCCGCTGTTCCAGTGCCGCGTGCGCTGGTTCAACAAGAGCCTGCTGCTGTGGGACAACCGCGCGGTGCAACACCGGCCGACCTCCGACTATTCCGGCGAGCGGTATATGTGGCGCCTGGCCCTGCACAGTGACTGGGTGCCGGGGCAGGCTGAAGCGCCGGCCGACGTGGCTGCCGGTGCGCGCTGAGCCATGGCGGAGCTCAAGCCGCACGGCATGCTGGCGGAGCAGACCGACAGCGAGCGCTACCGGCACGAGTTCCTGGTCGATCTGAAGAGCTACCTGATGCGCGAGGTCGCGCCGACGGTCCAGCGTGCCTGGGCACAACGGGTCGAGCCCGCGGCGCGGGCCGACGGGCATGAGGTCCGTGACCGGCACGAAGTTGCGACCTTGATGGACGGCGAATCCGAGTTTCTGTGGTGGAGCGCGCTCGCGCGCACACAGCACGAGCTGTACGTGGACTCAACCGCTAACTGTGTTCATCGCCAGCTGCCGGCGCTCATCGAGCGATATCGTGCGATCAGCGGCGGCGCAACTCGCGGTTCACTGAGCCTCGATCCAGGTGTGCCGATTCCCGACTACCAGTCGCGCGTCGACACGCACTGCATTCCGGGCGGCTATTTTGCCGAGCTTGCTGATGACGACGTGTATGTCGGCGCCCGCTACGACATCGGCCTGAACCTGTTTTCGCGTGGCCAGCGCGGCGCCCGCAACGACCGTGCCGCACGCCACAGCATCGCGATGCTGCAGGCTCGCCTGCCCGAATTCACACCGCAGGCAGTGCTCGACCTGGGCTGCGGCATCGGCAACACGACGCTGCCGTTCGCCGAAACCTGGCCGCAAGCCGCGGTGACCGGTATCGACCTGTCAGCGCCGGCCCTGCGTTACGCGCATGCTCGCGCCGAGAGCCTCGGGGTTGCGGTGCATTTCCGCCAGGCCAATGCCGAGTGCACGGCGCTGCCGGACGCGAGCTTCGACATCGTCGCCGCGCATATCCTGCTGCATGAGACCTCGCGTGCCGCGCTGGACCACATCCTGGCCGAAGCGTTTCGACTGCTGCGGCCCGGCGGCGTATTTCTGGTAGCCGATGTGCCGCGGCACCTGACCGCGAAGACGCCGTTCGAGCAGTACACCGCGGCCTGGGATGCGCAGCACAACAACGAGCCATTCTTCGGTGCGCTGCTGTTCGACATCGACCTCGGCGAGATTGCAGTCGCGGCCGGTTTCGATCGCGCCAGCCTGCACGAGGAACTCACGCGCGGCGAGCAGGGTACCGATGCATACGGCTACTGGGGCTTGCTGGCGCGCAAACCGGCAGCGGGGGAGTGAGCGGGGATCGCGACAAGGGCACGTCAGGCGAGCGCATCGTCGCCGAGCGTCCGCGCGTACCGACTGGCCTGCGCCCGGGTTATCTGGGCGATGGCAGCGGCGATCGCCTGCTGTACATGCTGCTGGCCCTGGCGACTGAATGCAGCGCGATGCGTGAGGAGCTCGAAGACCTGCGCCGATATCTGGACGCCGACGGTGAACGGCTGCAGGCTTTCCTGGCCGCCAACCCACGTAGCGCAGCCGAGCAGTCTGCCGCGCACGAGCGCCGCGAGGCCTTGCTGGAATCGATGTTCCGCATTCTGCGTGAGGAGCTGGCGATCGAGGGCGACGAGCGCTTTGCCGCCTACCTCGAGCTCATGCGCAAGGTCGCGCAACCCTGACTACTGGATTCGGCGCCGCTGGCAGAGTAGAACAGGCGCATGAAGCGCGAGATCTACCAGCACCGGGGAGACAATCTCCCCCGGCCGGGCGAACACGGCGACGAGGTGCTGAGTGAATCGACGGTACACCGCTACTGGCGGGCCAACCTGCGTCTGGTGGTTGGGCTGTTACTGATCTGGTTCGTGGTTTCTTTCGGCTTCGGCATTCTGCTGGTCGAGCCGCTGAACCGCATCCCCTTCTTCGGCTTCAAGCTCGGTTTCTGGTGGGCCCAGCAGGGCTCGATCTACGTGTTCGTTGCGATCATTTTCGTCTATGTGCTGCTCGCCGGCCGGCTCGACCGCAAGTTCGGCGTCGATGACGACGAGCCGCCGCCATGACGACACAGGCCCTGACTTATCTGTTCGTGGGTCTGACCTTCGCAATTTACATCGCGATTGCGATCTGGTCCCGCGCCGGATCCACCCGGGATTTCTACGTCGCGGGTGGCGGCGTGCACCCGGTCGCCAATGGCATGGCCACCGCGGCCGACTGGATGAGTGCCGCATCGTTCATTTCCATGGCAGGCATCATCGCCTTCATGGGCTACGACGGTTCCGTGTACCTGATGGGCTGGACCGGCGGTTATGTGCTGCTGGCCCTGCTGCTGGCCCCGTACCTGCGCAAGTTCGGCCAGTTCACCGTCCCCGACTTCATCGGCGAGCGCTACTACTCGCGGGTGGCCCGGGTGGTCGCCGTTACCTGCCTGATCTTCGTGTCGTTTACCTATGTTGCGGGACAGATGCGAGGTGTCGGCATCGTCTTTTCCCGCTTCCTGGAAGTCGACATCAACCTGGGTGTGCTGATCGGTATGGCGGTGGTTTTCGTCTACGCGGTGCTGGGCGGTATGAAGGGCATTACCTATACCCAGGTAGCCCAGTACTGCGTGCTGATCTTCGCCTACCTGGTGCCGGCGATCTTCATATCTTTCCTGGCTACCGGCGTGCCCGTGCCGCAGTTCGGTCTCGGCGCCGAGACCATAGATGGTTCGGGTATGGCCGTGCTGGAGAAACTCGACCTCACCCTGCAGGAACTCGGCTTCGGGCCGTATACCACCGGCAACAAGTCGGCGATCGATGTATTCGCGATTACCCTGGCGTTGATGGTGGGCACTGCGGGCCTGCCGCATGTCATCGTGCGCTTTTTTACCGTACCGAAGGTTTCGGACGCACGCGTATCTGCGGGTTATGCGCTGGTGTTCATTGCCTTGCTCTACACCACGGCGCCGGCGGTTGGTGCTTTCGCCCGGCTCAATTTCGTCGAAACGATTCACCAGGCCCGCTACCAGGAAGTGCCTGACTGGTTCAGGAACTGGGAAGACATTGGACTGATCGGCTGGCTGGACAAGAACGGCGACGGTGCGATCCAGTACGGGCCGGGAGCGCCGTTCGAGGGCCGGCTGTCATTCAATGAGGGGCAGGGTGCAAATGGCGAGCGGCTGGTCAGCAGCAAACCGACCGCGTCAGGTAACGAGGTGTATGTGGATCGGGACATCATGGTGCTGGCCAATCCCGAGATCGCCAGCCTGCCCGGCTGGGTGGTGGCGCTGGTCGCCGCCGGTGGTCTGGCCGCGGCCCTGTCGACCGCTGCGGGTCTGCTGCTGGTGATCTCGACGTCGATCAGCCACGACCTGCTGAAGAAGACCTTCAGGCCGCAAATCAGCGAGCGACGCGAACTGCTGTATGCGCGCCTGTCCGCTGCCGCCGCGATCGGCGTTGCCGGTTACCTGGGCATCAACCCGCCGGGCTTCGTGGCCCAGGTTGTCGCCTTTGCCTTTGGCCTGGCAGCTGCATCGCTGTTTCCGGCGATCTTTCTCGGCATTTTCTCCCGGCGTATGAACACCCTCGGCGCGGTTGCCGGGATGTGTGCCGGGCTGCTCTTCACCAGCGCCTATATTGTGTACTTCAAGTTCATCCGGCCCGACCTGAACAGCAGCGAGCACTGGCTGTTTGGCATTTCCCCGGAGGGGATAGGGGTCCTCGGCATGCTGATCAACTTTACTGTCGCGCTGGCGCTATGCCGCCTGCAGGCGGCACCGCCGTTCGAGATCCAGGAGCTGATCGACGATATACGGGTTCCCGCTGGAGCGAAGGTGGCCCATG
>CBFCXA010000167.1:0-5790 GCA_965601985.1 uncultured Chromatiales bacterium
CCTGGTCGGCAACGAGAGCCGCTTTCCGCTGGGCACCACGCTTTCGAAAGTGCCGGGCGAGGACCTGTTCGGCTACGGGCACGTGTATCGCTTCACCCTGGACGGTGAGCTGGTCAAGGAGTACGAGACCGAGAGCCACGGCGGCATGACCGGGTTCCTGGGTATCACCACTTCCAGCCTCGCCCCCGACGGCAAGACCCTTGTGTACAGCTCGGAAACCGGGCCGCGCGTGTTCCGCTACGACCTGGAAGCCGACCAGCAGCTGCCGGACCTGGTCACCTTCACGCCGGAGAGCCGGCACATGGTGCTGGTCGCGCGGCACCGGCCCGACGGCTCGCTGCTGATGATCAAGGCGGTCTCGCGCGAAGACTTCGTGCTCAACCACCTGGATGCGGACGGCGAGGTGCAGCAGGAATGGGCCCTGCCGGGTCCCGGCTGGGCAGTCGTCAACAACTCGCTGGACGATAACCTCGTGCTGCTCGGCAACTTCTTCACCGGCACGGTGGCGAAATTCGACCTCGGCAGCGGCGAGATCGTCGCCCAGGCCGACGTCGGCGTGCAGCGCTCGCTGGCCGGGCTCGTACAGTACGCCGGCTGAGCCGCGCCGGTTTCCGTCGCGCACTTCACGGAGCAACGCGCATGACTGAAGCTTCCATCTCCAGACGCGATGCGCTGGCCGGCAGCCTCGGCCTGGCCGCAGCGACCGCCACCGGCACCGCGCTGAGTGCCGAACCCGGTATGCCGTATCGCCGCGTCGAGATCGGCGCGCAACAGGGCATCGCCGCCCTGCGCGTGGTCGACAGCAGTGCCCCGGCCCCGGCGCCCGGCGAGGTCCTGGTCGCCACGCGCGCGGCCGCGCTGAACTACCGGGACCTGCTGTTCACCGAGGGCCGTTACGGCGGCGACCAGCCGGAAACGCGCGTGCCGCTCAGCGACGGTGCCGGCGATGTAGTTGCGGTGGGCGACGGCGTCCAGGGCTTTGCGGTCGGCGATCGCGTAACCGCGCCGCATTTCCTGAACTGGATCGACGGCTCGTTCGGCCCGGCGGCGACCGCCGCCGATGTCGGTATCAGCCGGGATGGCTGGCTGAGCGAACTTGTGCTGCTGCCGGCAGGCAGCCTGATCCGTCTGCCGGACGGCATGGACTACGCCGATGCCGCGGCGCTGGGCGTGGCCGGGATCACCGCCTGGAGCGTGGTGGAAGCGCTGGGAAACATAAAACCGAGCGACACGGTGCTGACGCTCGGCACCGGCGGCGTCGCAACGGTCGCGCTGCAGATCGCGAAGATGAACGGCGCACGCGTCGCGATTACGTCTTCCAGCGATGAGAAGCTCGAACTGGTGCGCGAACTCGGCGCCGACATCACGGTCAACTATCGCAAGAACCCGCAGTGGGAACAGGCCGTCCGCGAGGCCACCGGCGGTCGCGGCGTCGATATCGTGGTCGAAACCGTGGGCTTCGGAACGCTGCCGCAGTCGCTGGCCTGCTGCGCGCCGAACGCACGCGTCGGCCTGCTCGGCGGGCTGGACAGCGGCGCGGGTAAACCGATGAACCTGTCAGCGCTGTATTTCGGCAACCTCGTGGTAAAAGGCATCACATCCGGCAGCCGGCAAATGTATGAGGACCTGCTGGTGGCCAGCGCGCAAAACGGCCTCAAGCCATACATCGACCAGCGCTTTGCATTCGCCGATGCGAAAGACGCCTACCGGCACCTCGCCGAAGCCGGCCACGTCGGCAAGGTCGTGATCGACCGCTTCGCCTGAACCGCTGTCAGCCCGGCGAATCCAGCGGTACCTCGCTGTCCCAGACTTTTTCCGGCAGCGGCAGGCCAGCGAGTTCGGCCGGGCCCAGTGGCTGGTCCGGCGCGATGCCGGCAATCTCCAGCAGAGCCATCAACTGGCGCACGTGCTGGGCGACGTGCCAGCAGCTGCGCTCGAGCACCGTATGCGCGGCTTGCTGCCCGTAGTAGGTCGAGACTTCAGCCGGCAGTCGCTGGCCGACCGATCGCCACCAGTCGCCCAGTTCCGCGCGCACACCGGCACCGAATGCCGCGCAGTCGGCGAAGCTCGCGACCTCGGGCGGCGGCTTGCGCAGGAAGTGTTCTTCCGTCAGCTCCCCGCCACGCGCGGCATCGAGGAAGCCCTGCACGATCACGAACAGGTGGTAGCCCAGATCGCGCCAGCTTCTGTTGCGCCCTGGCAGGCGGTCATCGATGCGCGATTCGGGCAACTGGCCCAGGTAGCGGTCCGCGGCTGACAGAATCAGGTCGAGCCGATTGATGAGCTCTCCAGGCGGCAGCGCCGACTGGTCGAACGGGATGCCGACGAAGTCTGCGACTTCGCGAATCTCCTGCGCGTAAATGGCCCGCTCGCCGTCCGACACCGCGGGCACCGAGCGTAGCCCGAACGCGGCCAGCTCCTCCATCGCCCCCGGCGTCGCGCGCACGTTGACCGACTCGTAAGCCACGCCGTGCTGGCTCAGGAACTCCTTGGTGCGCAGACAGCTGGTGCAGCCGGGCTGCCAGTAGACGCGAAAACTCATGCCTTTCGCCGGCCTACCATGGCAGCTCTTCGCCGTCGTACTGGATGAAGCCGCCGGTGGTCTCGACCGTCATGCTGTCGATATTGCGCATCATGTCGTCGGCGGCATCGACCGGCGGGCGCAGCATGCGCTTGGGCAGGCCGGCCATGAAATCGGTGTCGGTCATGCCCGGGTTGACCATACCGACGGTAATGCCGCGACGCTTGAGCTGCAGCGACAGGTTTTTCATCTCCATGTTCAGCGCGGCCTTGCTGGCCCGGTAGAAGTACAGGCGCGGCTGCTCGACCATGCCGATAGAGCCCTGACTGCTGCTGACTGTCATGATCTTTTTCTCGCGGCTGGCCTGGACGTTTTCGAAGAAGGCTTCCGAGACCTTCAGTGGCGCAATGGCGTTGACGCGCAGTACATCGGCGAACACTTCGAAGTCCATCTTGCCGAACACCTGGTTGCCGGAGCCGCCGCTGATGCCGGCATTGTTCAGCAGCACGTCCACCGGCTCACCGCGATACTTCGCGGCCAGCGCATCCACCTGGTCGAAGTCGGCCACGTCCAGCTGCTCGACGATCACGGTGTCGGGGTACTGCCCGGCCAGCGCCTGCAGCGCTTCGGCCTCAGCCGGTTTGCGGCAGGTCGCGATGACGCGCCAGCCCTGTTCGGCGTAGCGCTGCGCAAAGGCCAGCCCAATACCACGATTCGAACCGGTAATCAGCACGGTCGGCACGTAGTTTTCGTCGAAGCTCAGGTTCTCCGGCGGTGGCGGCAGCTTGAAGTTGCTGCGATGCGCGCCAGCCTCGGCGCCCGCTGCGATCAGCAGCGTTGCCAGCAGTGTGAATGCCAGCGCGGTCTGGCGAAGGAATCGGGATGATGCGTACATATCTGGATCCTCGGGTGAACGGCCTGCGCGATCGGTAACCGGGGCCGCAAAAACAACGGCCGGCAAGATGCCGGCCGTGGTCGCTGGTTGCTTCTCAGGTCAGCCGGCCGCTTTCAGCTTCGCCTCGGCGGCATCGCCGGCAACCAGCGGGATACCGTCGAGCACCCAGCCTTTCTGCTCCCTGCGCGCCGGGCTCGGAATCGCGTAGGCGACCTTGAGCTGGTCGCGCTCGACCTGATCGGTGTCGATGCGCCAGCCCTTGGCATCCCATTCACGCAGCTTGTCGCGATACATCAGGATGACCTTGTCGGCCGGCAGCATGTATTCCTTGGTATTGGTCGGCGGCGTCAGCACCGGGTGCAGGTCCTCGATTACCACTTTGTCCTGATCGGCCACGTACTGATTGCGCTCGATCATGTACGCATCGTTCTTCTCTTCGAGAAAGCCGTTGCGCATGCACAGCAGGTAAAGCTGGATGTTCTCTTCGTCGATCGGACGCTCGAACAGGTACTGGTGGAACCAGATCTGCGGGCTGGCGTGAATGTAGGTCCAGACCTGGTTCGGTCCGTGGTGGCCGGTGCCCACATCCATGAAGCCGGCCTCTTTGCGGCCTTCCTTCATCTGGCCGGGCAATGGCGGGGCGTTGAAGGTATGCCAGAAGCCCTGACCCCAGGGCGGCGTTTCTTCCAGCCGCAGGTCATTGACCTTGTACTCTTCGTTCTCGCCGCCGAAGCCGTGCGTGTCGTGCACGAACTCGTTGTGCGCCGGGTCCAGGCCGTTCTCGATGGAGCGCTCGTAGTTACCTTTCACATGGTAATGCTGCAGCGTCGGCCGCCAGCCTTCCTGGTCCCACTCCTTGACCTCGAGGATCGGCGGGCGCTCGTTTTCGTCGAGATCACCCAGGAAGGCAAACACCAGGCCGTATTTCTCTTCGACCGGGTAGGCGTCGATGCGGGTCCGCCCGGGGATGTTCGCGTCCTTGCCCAGCGACGGAATCTTGGTGCAGTTACCCGACGCGTCGAACTGCCAGCCGTGATAGGGACACTGGATGCAGTCGCCTTTGATCTTGCCGCCGGCCAGCGAGCCGCCGCGGTGCGTGCAGGTATTGCTCAGGCAGCTGGCCTGGCCTTCACTGTCGCGGAACACGACAAAATCCTGACCCAGCGCCCTGACCTTCAGGGCCTTGTCGACTTCCAGCTCCTCGCTGGTGGCCATGGGATACCAGAAATTGATGTACATCAGACCCTCCCGGTCCTGCAATGCGGGGCCCAGGGCCCCGCGGAATACCAAAAACTATAGGGGTTTTCGGGGCTGCGGCCAACACGGTTCCCCGGCGCGCCGGCCAGACCGAACTGTGGACTGATCTCAGGAGCCCTGATCCGCGGGTTCGGCCCGCCGGACCCTGGCGGTGACGCTGGCCACGACCGCCAGGCAGGGCAGCATGATCAGGCTGGCGAGGTAGAGCGGCGCATTCGGCCCGATGCTGCCGAACAGCAGCCCGCTGACGGGCGGCCCCAGGGACCGGCCCATCCAGCCGCCGGACTGAAAAACACCGAGCACCAGGCCGCGGTCGGACTCCGACGCCTGCTTCGACACCAGGCTGTTCATCGCGGTAGTAAACATCGCGCCACCGGCCGCGGTACCGGTAATACCGAGCATCATCACCTGCCAGACCGGCGACTGGGTCATGATCAGCAGGCCGATGATGTAGCAGACCAGGCCGGCGGAAACGACCCGGCCCTCACCCAGACGCGGCACCAGCCGGCCAACCAGGAAGGCCTGGGTGAAGCCGACGATCACGCCCAGGAAAGTGAAGATCAGGCCGACTTCGCGCGGCCCCCAGTCGAAACGCGCGCCCGCCCACAGCGGGAAAATGGTTTCGAACTGCGCGGTCGCGACGTAGGCGAGAAATCCGACCAGCACCATCAGGGCCAGAATCGGCATGCGAAACACGCGCAGCGTCGCGGCCAGGCCGGTTTCGTGTGCGCGTTCGGCCAGCGCTGCCGCGCGCTGCTCCGGCGTCCGGCTCTCTTTCAGCAGGCAGATGCCGGCCAGCGCGGTCGCCGCACAGACGCCCATCGCCACCAGGCCGGGCAGGAACAGCGTGGCGGACTCAGCATCGGCACCGCCGAGCACGCCGCCGAGCGCCGGGCCGATGATAAAACCGAGGCTGATCGCACCGCCGGCGTAACCCATGCCCTGCGCGCGCTTTTCGACAGGCGTGACATCGGTGATGTAGGCCATGGCCACGGACAGGTTGCCGGCACTCAGGCCGTTGAGCAGGCGCGCGGCGGCGAGAACCCACAGGTTGTCAGCCAGGGCCAGCAGCAGGTAGCTCAGTGCCTGGCCCGCCAGGCTGAGCACCAGGACCGGT
>CBFCXA010000168.1:0-5781 GCA_965601985.1 uncultured Chromatiales bacterium
GATGTGGCGCGAAGGTGGCAAGGTCATCTTCGATTTCGACGGCACGGACCCGCAGTCGATCGGTTCGGTGAACTTCCTCCTCAACGAGGAGATGTTCAAGATGTTCTGCGGCGTGTACATGATCATGGTCTTCGACCCGCAGATCATGTTCAACGACGGTTTCTATGACCTGATGGAAGTGCGCATTCCGCCGGGCACGCTGCTCAAGCCGCGTGAGCCGGCTGCCTTGTCCTGCCGCACGCATGCGCTGGGGCGGATCTTCGACATCCTCGGCGGCCTGCTCGGCCAGGGGAATCCCGACTTCCTGTGCGCGGCCGGCTTCTCGGACAGCCCGCACTTCATGTATTCGGGCTATGACAAGGACGGCGAGTGGTATCAGCTCTACCAGATTGGTTTCGGTGGTGTGCCGGGCAAGCCCTCGGGCGACGGTCCGGACGGTCACTCGCTGTGGCCGAGCTTCACCAACGTGCCGAACGAGTTCCTGGAGAGCTACTTCCCGCTGCGCATCGATGCCTACGAGACCCTGCCTGATACCGGTGGCGCTGGCCTGCATCGCGGTGGTAACGCACTGCGCGTCGGCTACCGCTTCCTCGAGGACGGCGAGATTTCGATCCACGACGATCGCTGGCTGACCTATCCCTGGGGCGTGAACGGCGGCCTGCCCGGCGAACGTAGCAAGAAGGAGTTGCACCGCGCGGACGGAACCTTCGAACTGCTGCCTTCCAAGTGCGACCGGGTGGTCGTCAAGGCGGGCGACCTGCTGAACTTCGACACCTGGGGCGGGGGCGGCTGGGGCGACCCGTACAAGCGCCCGGCCGAACAGGTAGCTTTCGACGTTAAGGCCGGCCTGGTCACCGAAGAGGGCGCCAAGAAAAACTACGGCGTGGTGCTCGACAAGAAGGGCGAGGTCGACGAGAAAAAGACCAAGACCCTGCGTGCACGTCTGAGCAAGAAGCGCGGGCGGACCAAGCTGTTCGACAAGGGCGGCACCATCCCCGAGCTCAAGAAGCGCTGCAAGAAGGAAACTGGCCTGGAGCCGCCGGCAACGCCGGAATTCCAGACCTGGTTTTTGGATGCCGAACAGAAGAGCAAGCCGAAGAAGGCAAAGAGCAAGGCCGGTCGCAAGCGCAGCAAGGCGCGTCGCAAAGCCGCCTGAGATCCAAAGCTCTTTGTAAAGAAAAAGGCCTAACTTGCTGAAATAGCAGGTTAGGCCTTCTTTTTTTACGGCTGCCGATTCAGGCGGTCGCGATTTCTACCGGGCCAGTGGGGACGGAGACCAGCGCATCGTTGGCGTGCTGATCGATGAACTGCTGGCCAATGGTCTGGGCAACGGCGCGCAGCCGCGGTACAAAGCGCTGTTCCGCTTCTGCCATGTCGACTGCGGTGATGGAGAACCTCGTGGTCAGGGTCGCCAGCAGGCGTTCCTCGGCGAAGATCGGCACCGATATGCTGATCTCATCGGAAACCCGACGTTCCCGGCGTGAAATCGCATACCCGCGCTTGCGCGTTTCCAGCAGCGTCTCATAGACCTTGCTCTTGTTGCGCGCACCCTTGTCAGATTCCTTCTTGGATTTGGACAGCACCTCGAGCAGCGTATCGCGCTGTTCCTTGGGGCAGAAAGCGAGGTAGGCCAATCCAGAGGCCGAGGCCAGCAACGGGATGCGAAAGCCCGGGCCGCGCTTTTCCACCGCCAGCGGGCTCTCGTGGTCGGTGGTCTGGCGAATCAGCATGCTCGAACCGGACAGGGTGGCGATTGCCACCGGCCAGACGATCTCGCGGCACAGCTCGTACATGTAGGGCCGGGCGATCTGCGTAACCCAGGCTTCATCGTCAAAGCCGTCACTGAGCCCGCGCACCATGATCGTCAGCCGATAACGCTCGTCACTGGCCGCCCGGTAGGCGTAGCCGGCAACGCACAGCGTCTCGAGAATCCGATAGGTGGTGGTTCGCGGCAGGTCAATAGCAGCCGCGACTTCGGACACGGTTGCTCCGTTGTGCTGGTTGAGTACGTGCAGCACTTCCAGGCCCCGGAGCAGGGCACGTATGGGTCGAGTGGAACTCATCGGCTTGTAATTGCCTTTAATCTGACCGACTAGTGGTCGAATATAGACCGTTCGGTGATCGATTCTCAAGTGGTGTTTTACTGAACGTTACATATAGATACACCTGATAATTGCCGGGACTCTAAGGTTTTCCCGGTAAACGCATTCGGCGCTGCCTGATCGACACCGTGGCGCGCGCTCCGGCCCCGTGGGCTACCATATCGGGCCAAGCCCGCGTGCTGGCGGGCATCCGGGGGGACCTACGCATGTCAGAAGCCGCCGCTGCGGGGCGGCAGCGCCGGGACGAGACCCTATTCGGCTGGATACTCGCGCTCGCCTTTTTCGTGCTGCTTTACAACATCATCAGCCTGCCGCGCACCGCACTGGAGGACCGCGCGGCGCTGCGCGCGTTTCACGATAGTTTCGGCCTGGTGTTCATCATTCTCAGTATCTGGCGTCTGAACTGGATGGTACGCCGTCCGGGACCAGTACCGCCCGACGGGCTGCCGGCGGCGTCTTTCGCGTTTAATCGCGCGATTCTCGTCGCGCTTTATATGACCTTTGTACTGACCGGCGTAATCGGCCTGTTCTACGGCTGGGGTGAGTTCGATCGCGAGGTCGTGCTGTTCGGCCTGCACCTCCCGTCACCCTATGGCGAAAACGATGCCGTTCGTCGCCTGTTCGGTTATCTGCACAGTTCGCTGGGCTTCTATTACCTGTTCCTGATCGGCGTCTGGCTGGTGTTCGGCCTGTATCAGCACCTTCGCTATCGCGCCGGTCTGCTGCGCCTGTTGCCGGGTGCGAAGGTCTGAAATGAACGATCAGTCGACGAAGGTGACCTTGGGGACCAGGTTGCTGCATGCCGGACTGCTGCTGGCCCTGATGGTGTTCTGCCTGTACCTGCCGTACCTGTGGTTCGGAGTGCTGCCGATCGGCTCGGACTATGAAATTTCCGAATCGGAAATTGATCGCCTGCTAAGCGGCGTCGATCTCCCGGACTACTACGCCGAGCCACTGCCCGACATCAGCGACGACGAACTCGCGGCGCAGCGCGCTGCCTTCGAATGGTGTCGCTTCTGCCACACGCTGCAAGCCGGCGGCGAGCACCGCGTCGGCCCGAATCTGCATCGCATTTTCGGCAAGCCGGCCGCGGCGGTGTCCGGTTTCAGCTATTCGGACGCATTCATCCAGGCGCAGCAGGATGGCCTGGTATGGACACCCGAAACCATGGCGGGCTTCATCGCCGACTCGGGCAAGATGGTGCCCGGCAACCGCATGCGTTACCCGCCGATGATCGGCTATGAGACCAACCCGGAGCGCGAGCGGCGCATGCTCGAATACCTGCTGCGCATGACCCGATAGGCTCGCGCAAGGCGAGCCTGCCGCGCAGGCTAGTTCGCGCTGTGCTGATAAACGTGTACGTCCCGTTGCGGGTAGGGGATGGACACGCCTTCTGCATCAAAGCGTTTTTTGATCTGCTCGGTCAGGTCGAAGTAAACGCCCCAGTAGTCTGCGCCCTTGACCCAGGGTCTGACGACGAAATTCACACTGCTGTCGGCGAGCTCCGAGATCGCGATGGTCGGCGCCGGATCGGTCAGGATCCGCTCGTCGCCGCTGACGATCTCGTTCAGAATTCGGCGTACCTTGTCCAGATCATCGTCGTAGCCGCAACCGGCTACCAGGTCGACGCGCCGCGTATCGTTGGCCGAGTAGTTGACGATTTCGGCGGCCATGACCTGGCTGTTCGGCACGATGACCTTCTTGTTGTCCGGTGATTTCAGCACGGTGGTGAATATCTGAACTTCTTCGACCGAGCCCGATACCCCGCCGGCCTCGATGAAGTCGCCTACCTTGTAGGGCTTGAAGGCGACAATCAGCACGCCGGCCGCGAAGTTCGACAGCGAGCCCTGCAGGGCCAGACCGACCGCCAGACCTGCGGCGCCGAGAACGGCCAGCAGCGAAGTGGTCTGGATGCCCAGTTGGTTGATGGTGCTGATGATCACCACGGCCAGCAGCACGGTGTAGATGATATTGCCGAGGAAACGGCCGAGCGTGTCCTCGACCTCCGCGTTGCGCATCGTGCGCCGGGCGAGGCTGGTCAGCATCTTAGCGACCCAGCGGCCGATAATGAAGATCGCGGCTGCGGCCAGCAGGCGCAGGCCGAAAGTGACCAGCAGGTCGGTGTTGATACTGGACAGATCGAAGCCCAGATTTATCGCATCGGTATCCATGCGCCATAATCCTCCACAGAACAGGCCGACAACGCGACGTTTCTAGATGGCCGGGCGTCGCATACCCGAGTCCGCCTCCGCTCGAGGCGAAGCGATTCTTGCGGGTTTGGCCGAACAATGCAAAATCGGCCGCGGGCAACAGGGAGTCCCCATGCAGTATCTCAAACTCGGCCACAGCGGCCTGATGGTGTCGGAGTTCTGTCTCGGCGCGATGACTTTCGGCGAGGAGATGGGTATCGGCTCGTCGGCGTCCGAGAGCCAGGCCGTGTTCGCTGCTTTCGTAGAGGCCGGCGGCAACTTCATCGATACCGCGAATATCTACAACCGAGGCACCAGCGAGAAAATTCTCGCCGGATTGATCGCGGCAGAGCGTGACTACCTGGTACTGGCCAGCAAGTTCACGCTGAACACTCGTCCCAACGACCCCAATGCCGGCGGTAATCACCGCAAAAATCTGGTGCAGGCGCTGGACGCCAGCCTGAAGCGCATGCAGACCGACTACCTGGACCTGTACTGGATCCATGGCTGGGACGGCAATACCTCGGCACAGGAGGTCATGCGCGCGCTGGACGACCAGGTGCGGGCCGGCAAGATCCTGCACATCGGCATCAGCAATGCGCCGGCCTGGGTCATCGCTGCGGCCAACACGCTCGCCGTGGAACGCAACATGACGCCCTTCACCGCAATGCAGATGCACTACAACCTGGTCGAGCGAGGCATTGAACCGGAGTTCTTCGAGCTGGCCGCGGCTCAGGACATGGCCCTGACGCCCTGGAGCCCGCTCGCCGGCGGTCTGCTTACCGGCAAGTTCAATCCGGGCGCCGACCCGGCGGCGAGCGAAGGCGCGCGGCTGGCGACCAGCCCGATGGGCGCGCGAACGCTGACCGACGAGAAAAAGCTCGTGGCCGAGGCACTGGCCGGACTGGCCGCGGAGATCGGTTGCAGCAGCGCGCAGCTGGCCCTGGCCTGGCAGCGGCAGAGGCACAGCGTGCCGGTCGTGCCGATCATCGGTGCCCGGCGTGTCGCACAGCTGCAGGATAATCTCGGCGCCTGCGATGTCAGACTGACCGATACCCAGCTCGACGCTCTGGACGCGCTGGCGCCGCCACCACCGCGCTACCCGGCAAGCCTGCTTGGCAGCGAGTTTTTCCACGCGATGATGTTCGGCGAACCGGCGACGGCCGGTGATCGGGTGCCGCAGTGAGCAACGGGACCGTTCTGATCACCGGCGCGAATCGCGGCCTCGGCCTCGAGCACGCCCGTCAGTACGCGGCCTCAGGCTGGCGGGTACTGGCCTGCGCGCGCCGGCCGGACACCGCCGCCGCGCTCGTATCCCTTGTCCAGGCGCAGCCCGATGCAGTCTCGCTGCACGCGCTGGATGTCGCCGACGCGGGCGCCGTCGAGCAACTGGCAGCGTCCTTGTCCGGCGAGCCGCTGGATATCCTGATCAACAATGCCGGTACTTTCGGCCCGAAGGGTGCGCCTGAGGGCCTGGCCTACCAGAGCCT
>CBFCXA010000169.1:0-5751 GCA_965601985.1 uncultured Chromatiales bacterium
CCTGGACAAGCTGGACCTGGTGCTGGTGATGTCGGTCAACCCGGGATTCGGCGGACAGGCATTCATCCCGCACAGTGTCGACAAGATTCGCGATGTCCGCGCGCGCGTCGCGGCGGCGGGCGCTGACGTACGTGTGGAAGTCGATGGTGGCATCAAGCCCGGCAACATCCGCGAGGTAGCGCAGGCCGGTGCGGATATGTTCGTCGCAGGCTCGGCGATATTCGGCGCAGACGACTATGCCGAGACAATTGCCGAGATGAGAAAAGAACTGGCGGCCGCGATGCCGGGCACCGCAGCCGCCGCAGTTCGCTAGACAGCGATCAGGCGATCGCGCTGATGGTCGGTTTCGGCCGCGCGTTGTAGACCACGATGGTCTTGCCGCTGGCCGATACCAGGCCCTGTTCCTCGAGTACCTTGAGCACGCGCCCGGCCATTTCGCGGGAGCAGCCGACCAGTCGGCTCAGCTCCTGACGACTGACCTTTATCTGCATGCCGTCCGGATGCGTCATCGCATCGGGCTCGTTGCACAGGTCCATGATCGCGTGTGCGACCCGGCCGGTGACGTCGACGAAGGCGAGGTCGCCGAGCTTGCGGTTGGTCCGGTCCAGGCGCGATGCGAGCTGCGTAGCCAGCTCGAACACCAGGCCGGGGCTTTCGCTGGCAATCTGGCGGAAGCGCGGATAGGTCATTTCGGCAATCTCGGACGCAACACGGGTTCTGACCCAGGCGCTGCGTGCGGGCTGTTCGTGGAACAGGCCCATCTCGCCGAAAAACTGGCCCTTGTTCAGGTAGGCCAGCACCATTTCGTTTCCGTCTTCGTCCTCGATCATGACTTCGACGGAACCATCGGTGATGTAGTAGAGACTGTCCGGCGTGTCGCCGGCATGAATCATGACGGTCTTGGCCGGGACCGTTCGCACGCGGCAATAGGTCAGAAAACGATTGATCGCCGGGATGTCGCTAAGTGCTTTGGCGTTGTTGGCCATGTCAGGTGCTCCCCAATAACCCAGGGCCTGATTTAAACCGTGTTCAACATAACATTCAACGCGTTGTGTTGGTTTTGTGACCCAGGTCTCGAAAATGCGGCCGATTCCGGGCTGTCGGCCCTTGCGGCCCGTCGCCGACCTAGACGCGATGCGCGATTGTGGTCATGACTTTCGCCGCCGCCGCCATCATTCGCGTTACCGGCGCCGGCAGTTGCGCGCCGCCGCGATCGACCGCGTCCTGGCCGTGGGCGATCTCCTCGCTCTGCATACGCTCGACGATCTCGCGGCTCGGCCGATCCTCCTTCGGCAGGCGCTCGAGATGCCCGGCAAGGTGGTCGGCGACCTGGCGCTCGGTCTCGGCCAGGAAGCCGAGACTGATCCGATCGCCGGCGAGACCGGCGAGCCCACCCATGGCGAAGGCACCGGCATACCAGAAGGGAGCCAGCCGGCTGGTATGACTGCCCAGCTGCGCAACCCGCTGTTCGCACCAGACCAGGTGCCGGTGCTCGTCATCGGCGGCTGACAGCAGCGCGGCCCGTAATTCCGCGTCGCGGCTGACTGCGGCCTGGCCCCGGTAAAGGGCCTGGGCGGCGATCTCGCCGGCGTGATTCACGCGCATCAACGCAGCTGATTCGCGACGATCTTCGTCTCTCAGCCTCTGGTCTTCAGCCTGGGCGCCGGCCGACGGAATGGAGCCAGACGCGGCAGGCGCCGCGACCACGCGCAGCGCATGGTCCAGTTCGCCGATGATTCGGTCTATCAGTGACTCCATCGTCCTTCCTGTTCTTGCCTTGGAATAGGCGTGGATTTTCCGGCCAGCATCCGTATGATGCCGCGTTTCGTCGGACCCGTGCCGCCTGCCTGCCAGCCGGCCGCAGATAAAAAGCATCAACGCGACTTCGGGAGATTTCCATAATGCGACGCAGCATAATCGCGCTCATTCTGCTGGGCAGCTTTGGCTTTAATCCGGCCCGGGCCCAGCAAGAGGAACCGGCTCCGGGACCGTGGTCCGGCAGCCTGGGCATTGGCTTTCTGAACGTCAGCGGCAATGCGGAATCGCGCTCGTCCAACGTCGAGGCGAAAATGGGCTACAACCAGGGCAAGTGGCATCACGACATGCTGGGCCGGGCCCTGGGCCAGAGCCAGAACGACGTATCGACCGCTGAAGCGTACAAGCTGTCATACACGCCGAAGTACGATTTCACCGACCGGACCTATGCATTCGGCCTGCTCGACTGGAACAAGGACCTGTTCGCGGCTTTTCGCGAGCAGGCTTTCCAGATCGTCGGCCTGGGCCGCCGTTTCATCATCAGCGATAAGCACCTGCTCAATGGCGAGGCGGGTGTTGGTGCCACGCAAAACGAGGACCAGCTGGGCGACCGGCAGCGCGAATTCGTCGGCCGGCTGTCGGGCGACTACACCTGGAACATTTCCGAAAACGCGCAGTTCACCCAGACGCTGGCCATCAACTTCTCGTCCAGCAACACGTTCCTGGAATCGGTCACCGGGCTGCGGACCAGCATTGCCGGGCCGCTCGGACTGTCAGTCTCCTACACGGTGCGGAATAACTCCGATGTCCTGCCCGGGACCAAGAAGACCGATACCTGGACCGCGATCAACCTGGACTACGCCTTCGGCCAGTAGACAAGGCCCGGATTTGATTGAAAATCTGCCGGCCGGCCAGTACCATTGCCGGCCCTCTGACCGCGGCCTGGCCCGCGGGCACCAACTGGTATGGAAAGCATGAGCACTTATTCTGCCAAGCCGCAGGACGTGACGCGGAACTGGTACCTCGTGGATGCCAGCGGCCGAACCCTCGGTCGGCTGGCCAGTGAACTGGCCACGCGGCTGCGCGGCAAGCACAAGCCCGAGTACACACCACATGTGGACACCGGCGATTACATTGTCGTGGTCAACGCGGCCCAGATCCGGGTGACTGGTAACAAACTCAAGGACAAGATGTATTACCGGCACACCGGTTACATTGGCAACCTGAAATCGGCCAACCTGGAGACGGTGCTGGCCCAGTCGCCCGAGAAGGTCATCACGGACGCGGTCAAGGGCATGCTGCCGAAGAACAAGCTCGGCGCCGCCATGCTCAAAAAACTGCGCGTTTATCCCGGGGCCGAGCATCAGCACGCTGCTCAGCAGCCCCAGCCACTGGAAATCTGAACGAGTCGCCATGAGTACTGAAAGCAATATCGGCACCGGCCGCCGCAAGACCGCTACTGCACGCGTCTACCTGCGCCCGGGCAGTGGCCGGATAACCGTCAATTCGGTGGAGCTGGATAAATTCTTCGGCCGCAAGACGGCACGCATGATCGTGCGCCAGCCGCTGGAACTGGTCGAGATGCAGGATCATTTTGACGTGACCGTGAATGTCTCAGGCGGTGGCACCACCGGCCAGGCAGGCGCCATTCGCCATGGCCTGACGCGTGCGCTGATGGCTTACGACGAGAGCCTGCGTCCGGCGCTGCGCAAAGCCGGTTATGTGACCCGCGACGCGCGCGAAGTGGAGCGCAAGAAAGTGGGTCTGCGCAAGGCCCGCCGCGCGACGCAGTACTCCAAGCGCTGATTTCGCGGCAGACCTGGTCGCCCGACGCGGGCCCGGACGGTCGAGCCACTTGGGGGATCGTCTAATGGTAGGACTACGGACTCTGACTCCGTCAATCCAGGTTCGAATCCTGGTCCCCCAGCCAACACAGAAAGGCCCCGAGCGGGGCCTTTTTTGTAACCGGCGGCAGTCCGGAGTTTTCAGACGCGGTTCATCTCCCGGATCTCGTTATCCGTCGCCATCACGATCACATCTGCCGGCCGCTGCGCGAAGATTCCGACCGTCACTACGCCGGGCAGCTGGTTGAAACGCTGCTCCATTTCCAGCGGATTGGTGATGCGCAGGTCGTGTACGTCGATCACGCAGTTGCCGTTGTCGGTGCGATAGTCCTCGCGTAGCACAGGCCGGCCGCGGGCGCGTACGAACTGTCGCGAGACGAAATCGGCGGCCATCGGGATCACCTCGACCGGCAGCGGGAAGGACCCCAGTGTGGCCACCCACTTCGAGTCGTCAATGATGCAAACGAATCTGCGCGCCGCGGCGGCCAGGATCTTTTCCCGTGTCAGCGCACCACCGCCGCCTTTGATCAGGTGAAAATGCTTGTTGGCCTCGTCGGCCCCGTCTATGTACAAGTCCAGGTCGCCGGTCTGCTCCAGCTCGCTGACCTCCAGCCCGCGGGCCCGCAGCCTCGCCTCGGTCGCGCGCGAGCTGGCCACCACCGCCGACAGTCGCGGCGCGATGTCCGTCAGCGCATCGATCAGGTGATTCACGGTCGAACCGGTGCCCACACCAAGTATGGCTCCGGGCTCGATATACTCCAGGGCCCGCTCGGCCGCCCGGCGTTTCTTGTCTGACTGGCTCAAAGTGCCCCCGGTGCGATGCGACCGGGCCGGATTATAGCGGCAGCCCGCGGCGGCCGGCCCGAAATACGTGTACAAAAAAACGTGCCCGCCGGTGGCGGGCACGTTTGTCTTTCCAAGGTCCCCGGGGGGACCCGAAGGCTGGCGCTAGCGCTTCTTGGAAGCTTTGCGGCGCGTGGCCTTCTTCTTGGTCTTGCGCTTGGCGGTTTTCTTTTTCGCCTTACGCTTGGCTACTTTCTTTTTTGCCTTACGCTTGGTTTTGCGCTTGGCTACTTTCTTCTTCGCCTTGCGCTTGGCTACTTTCTTTTTCGCCTTACGCTTGGCTACTTTCTTTTTCGCCTTGCGCTTGGCTACTTTCTTCTTCGCCTTGCGCTTGGCTACTTTCTTCTTCGCCGTGCGCTTAGCGACCTTGCGCTTGGCTACCTTTTTCTTAGAAGCCTTTTTGCGCGTAGTCTTCTTTCGACTTGCCATTTCAGTCTCCGTGTCGGGGATAACCGGCGTTGAGTATATATAAACGTGTTGAAAATACCAGCAAAACCAGAGTGACGCCGTTATCAGTTTCTGTACCCGCTACAGGGGTTTGCGCGCAAAAAATCAGCTCATTCGCGCGCAGATCGACACACCTAAAACGCATACACCTGCGTTTCGGTAACCACCGAATGCAGCGGAACGTCCCATGGCTCGACGCGCAAGTTACCGACACGCTGAAATTCATGAGCGAGACCGATTAGCCGCGGCCTTTGCCAGGCTGTGCGCCAATGCACGAATGCGAAGCTGCGGTCGTAGAAGCCACCGCCCATACCGAGTCGATTGCCTTGCCCGTCAAAGGCCACTAGTGGCGTCAGCACAACATCCAGCTGACGACCCGAGAGCATATGGATCGGGGCAACGTCGGGCTCGCCGATACCGTAGCGATTGCTGATCAGCGGGTCGCCGGGTCGATAGCGTGCAAAGCGCAGCGCCGGACCACCGAGCACCGGAAGATAGACTTCCCGGCCGGCCGAGACCACGCGCTCGAGTATGGTCGAGCAATCGACTTCGCCGCCAACCGCAAGGTACATGCCGATGCGCCTGGCACGGCGCATCGCCGGCAATTTCCAGATGCGGCGCGCGACCGCGCGGCCGGCCCGGCGCGTAACCCGCGCAGGCAGCGCGCGTCGCTGCCGATTCATATTGCGGCGTAGCTCGGTGGGGTCCATGAGTCCTGCGGCTGGGAAAAGGCGCCTCCCGCCAATGCCGTGACAAGCCGTCGCTCTCGAACCAGAGCGGTAGGTGGGGTCAGACGTGACGACGCAGGCTATCCGCAATACGCGGCTCTGCACAAAACCGTCACAGACGGCGACCCCAAGAT
>CBFCXA010000170.1:0-5699 GCA_965601985.1 uncultured Chromatiales bacterium
GATCAACGACAGCAGCAGCGTCATCATGATTTTTTCGATGCGCACGGCGCGAAAAAATGTCGCGTTGTCCTGGGTCCAGTCGCGCACGCGGGGTGCCGCTTGCCTGCGCGTCGCCGCCCAGCCGCGAATCACCTCGCCGGCCGCGAAGATATCGTCCATGCGCACGCGGATACCCGCTTCCGTCCCACTGCCGGCAAGTGCCCCCGCGTCATCCAGGGTCACGAATGCGCGCAGGCTGTCGTATTCAGCGAGACCGAACTCGAAAATCCCGGTGACGGTGAATTCGCGTAAACCGGTGCGCATGGCGCCGCCGGCCGTGCGGCGCGGAACCATCACGGTCACCGCATCCCCGGTTTGCAGTCCGAGTCGCAGCGCCAGCGCGCGACCGAGCAAAACGCCGCGTTCCTGCGCGGCCAGCCCGGCAAGCTCACCTTCGCGCATCTTGCCGGCGAGTCCGGACACCGCGTCCTCGATCGCCGGGTCCACACCGATCAGCAGCGCGCCTTCCAGCGACCGGCCGGTCGACAGCATCGCCTCGAGTTCGACGAACGGTGCCGCCGCGGCAATCCCCGGATACCGCTCGAGGTCGGCACGCAGCGGCCGCCAGTCTCCGCTCAGCACCTCGTCACTGGCTACGCTGGCATGCCCGGCGATGCTGACCAGGCGTCCGCGCGTTTCCGTCTCGGTGCCATTCATGACCGACAACACCACGATCAGAGCGGCCACGCCGAGCGCAACGCCGGCTACCGATGCAGTGGTCACGAAAGACGCGAACTGGTTGCTGCCCCGCTCCCGGAGGTAGCGCATGGCCAGGAAGATGGCTACGGGTCGTTGCATCAGCGGATACTCGGCAAGGGCTCCGGCCGCGTCGGCCGGCTGCGCGTCTGCGCGCAGACTACTGGGAGTTGCGAGCGCCGTCGAATGCGCATGGCATGCGGACAGGGTGATCTGACCAGCGCTGTTGCGCTGCGGCAAACGATCGTCGCTGGAACAGCGCGTCAAAGTGACGCACGCGTCGCAAACTCGGGCCTCGGCGGTTTTTGCGCACCGATGAGGGTGCTATATTCGACAGTATTGAGCCGGAGTGCACGAATGTTACGCAAGTTACTGACTCTACTGATTGTATGCGGCCTGTTAGGCGGCTTCGCGCAGGCCTCTGCCGACACCCTGCTGATCGAGGGACTGCAGTCTGCCAGCACCACCACCGACGCACGCCCGGTGCGCGGCATGTCGATGGATGCGGTCCAGGCGAAATGGGGCCAGCCGCTGAGCCAGCGTGGCGCGGTCGGCGAACCGCCGATATCTCGCTGGGAGTACGGCGACTTCATCGTGTTTTTCGAATACCAGCGGGTCATTCACGCCGTTCGCAAAAACTGAGCACCGCGGCCGCAGACCGCGGCCTGTGAGATACTCTCGCGCCGGTCCGGGCCCAGCCGAGCCTTGGTAGCTGCGCGACAAATGAATCCCGATTCCCAAGACAGGCTCGCGGCAGCAAGAAAGCCGTGAGCGGACCAATGATCTATCCGGATACCGGCCTGGCGCTGCCAGAGCGGCCGGCAACCCTTGCCCGCTGGGGACGCGCGCGAGGCGCTGCGGTGCCCATCACCATCAGCGAGATCGTCGCGGCGCGCTCCGCAACCACGCTGGTGGTTGCCGGCAGCGTCGCCGAAGCGGAAATGCTGGCCGACCAGCTGACATATTTTCATCACGGCGGCCCGCCCCTGCTCTATTTTCCCGATGCCGAGGTGCTGCCCTACGACAGTTTCAGCCCGCATCAGGACCTGATCTCGCAACGCCTGCTGACTCTCCGGCAGCTCGGTGAGGGACGGGCGCTCACACTGTTGACTGCAGTACCCGGGCTGTTGTCGCGCGTGCCGCCGCTCGACTATCTGCAGGCACACAGCCTGGAGCTTGAGACCGGCCAGGCGCTCGAGCCGGTCGAATTCCGCCGGCGGCTGGACGAAGCAGGCTACCAGCGGGTCAGCCAGGTTGCGCTGCACGGCGAGTACGCGGTGCGCGGGTCGCTGCTGGACTTTTTCCCGACCGGTCGCGATCGACCGGTACGGGTCGACTTTCTGGACGACGAGATCGAATCGCTGCGCGAGTTCGACCCGGACTCCCAGGTCACCAGCCGTCGTATTCAAGCACTGGCTACGCTGCCGGCCAGGGAACTGCCGACCGACGATGATGCGGTTCGCGCCTTTCGCCAGCGGTTCCGCGCGCGCTTCGAGGGCAATCCTGCGCGCTCGCAGATTTATCGGGAAGTCAGCGAAGGTCGGCTGCCTCCGGGCGTCGAGATGTACCTGCCGCTGTTCTTCGAGCAGACCGCGACGCTCTGGGATTACCTGCCGGACGACGCGCTGATCATTTCGACCTGCGACCTCACCGCACAGGTCGACGCCACCTGGCAACAGGTCTGCAGTCGTCATGAGCAGGCCAGGCATGACAGTGAACGACCTGTGCTGACGCCGGACGAGCTGTTCATGCGGCCGGATGACCGGGAGCAGGCAATCGGGCGTTTTCCGATGCTGCAGCTGGAACGCGCCGAGTTGCCGGACACCGGCCCGCTGCGCGCCAACCTGCCGGTAGCCGATGCGCCCGGCCTGCTGATCAATCGCCGCGAAGAAGAGCCGGCCCGGCGACTGGCCGAGTACGTTTCGGACACGCCCGGTCGAGTCCTGTTCACGACCGAGTCACCGGGGCGCCGCGAAGTCCTGCTCGAGATGCTGCGCGACTCAGGCATTCGTCCCGACAATGCCGAGACCTGGGCCGCCGGTCGAGACGGTGAGCTGCCCGTGATGATCAGCGTCGCGCCGCTGGATCGGGGCTGCGTGATCGGCAAGCAGGCCTTCACGCTGCTGACCGAGACCGAGCTGGTCGGCGAGCAGCCGCGCAGGCGCCGACGCCGACGCCGGGTTCAGGACCCGGAAAGCCTGATCAACGATCTCACCGATCTGCGCCCCGGTGCACCGGTGGTGCATGTCGATCACGGCGTCGGGCGCTACATCGGCCTAACTCACCTGGACATCGACCATGCGCTGACCGAATTCGTCACACTGGAATACGCCGGCGGTGACCGGCTGCATGTCCCGGTCAGCGCACTGCATCTGATTTCGCGTTACACCGGGGCCGCACCGGAGCAGGCGCCGCTGCACCGCCTCGGCACCGATCAGTGGGCAAAGGCACGCCGCAAGGCCGCAGCACGCATCCGCGACGTAGCCGCGGAGCTGCTGGAGCTCTATGCCCGTCGCGCTGCACGCGAGGGGCTGGCGTTGACTGCCGATCCCGGCGAATACCAGGCGTTCGCCGACGGCTTCCCGTTCAGCCTGACGGACGACCAGTCGCAGGCAATTGATGCGGTGCTGGCCGACCTGGAATCGAGCAGCCCGATGGACCGGCTGGTCTGTGGCGACGTCGGTTTCGGCAAGACCGAGGTCGCCCTGCGCGCCGCCTTCGTGGCGGTCAGTGAAGGCCGCCAGGTCGCGCTGCTGGTGCCGACCACGCTGCTGGCGCAGCAGCACTACCAGACTTTCGCCGATCGCTTCGCCGACTGGCCGGTGCGTGTCGAGCAGCTCAGCCGCTTCCGGAGCGCCGCGGACAGCCGTCAGGTACTCGAGGGTATGGCCGATGGCAGTGTCGACGTCGTGGTCGGCACCCACCGGCTGCTGCAATCCGGCGTCGAATTCAAGAACCTCGGGCTGATCATCGTCGACGAAGAACATCGCTTCGGCGTGCGACACAAGGAAAAGCTCAAGCGACTGCGCACCGAGGTCGACCTGCTGACGCTCACCGCGACGCCGATTCCGCGCACGCTGAATATGGCCATGGGTGGTCTGCGCGAGCTGTCGCTGATCACCACGCCGCCGGAATCGCGGCTGTCGATCAAGACCTTTGTTGTCGAATGGCAGGAATACGTAATTCGCGAGGCCTGCCAGCGCGAGCTTCAGCGCGGTGGCCAGGTCTATTTCGTGCATAACCGGGTCGAAGATATCGACAAGGTTGCGGCCCGGCTGAGCGAGCTGTTGCCCGAAGCCAGCATCGAAGTTGCGCACGGCCAGATGCGCGAGCGCGACCTCGAGCGCATCATGGTCGATTTCTATCATCGCCGCTTTCATATTCTGGTCTGCACCGCGATCATCGAGAGCGGGCTGGATGTGCCGACGGCGAATACCATCCTGATCAACCGTGCCGATCATTTCGGACTGGCCCAGCTGCACCAGCTGCGCGGCCGGGTCGGACGCTCGCATCACCAGGCCTTCGCCTACCTGATCGCCCCGCCCCGCCGCGCGCTGAGCGCGGACGCCCAGAAACGCCTGGACGCGATCGAGTCACTGGAAGACCTCGGTGCCGGTTTCGTGCTGGCCACCCACGACCTGGAGATCCGCGGTGCCGGCGAACTGCTGGGCGAGGAACAGAGCGGCCAGATCCAGGAGATCGGCTTCAGCCTTTACAACGAGATACTCAGCCGCACGATCCAGGCACTGCGCGACGGGCTGGAGCCGGATCCCGATGCGGCGCTGGAACCGGCGACCGAAATCAACCTGCACCTGCCCGCGCTGATCCCGGACGACTATATGCCGGACGTGCACCTGCGACTGGTGCACTACAAGCGCATCGCCAGCGCACCCGACGAGACGGCGCTGGAACGTTTGCAGGTGGAACTGATCGATCGTTTCGGTCTCATTCCGCCGGCTACCGCCAACCTTTTCCGGATCACCCGGCTGCGCCTGATGGCCGAACCGCTGGGCCTGCGGCGCATCGACCTGGGCGCCAGGGGCGGACGTATTGAATTCGGCCCGCAGACCAGCGTCGAGCCAGGCGCCCTGGTATCCCTGATAGAATCTGAACCGCAGCGTTATCGGCTGGACGCCCAGCAGCGACTTCGCATCACCGCGGAACTGGACGAGGAGAAGGACCGATTCGCACTGCTCGAAGAACTGGTCAGCTCCCTGGAATCCCGGCCCGATCGCCGGGCCAGCGCATGAGCCGACGGCGCCACGCGCAGTGGTTCACGGCGCCGCTATTGGCGGTCGCACTGTGCGTAGCAGCGCAGGAAGGACCCCCACCACTGCCCGACGAATACCGCGTCGAGGTCATCGTGTTCCGGCACATCGACCAGAGCCGCAACACGCCGGAACAGTCGCCGCCGGTAACCGGTCCGGTCGCCGACCTGCCGCCACCACCCGGCCAGGACCTCCCGCAGCCGGAATTTCTCCTGCTCGATCCGCGGTCGATCAAGGCCCCGCAGGATCTGCCCCGCGAGATGCTCGAACTCGATTCGGTGCTGGCGAGTCTCGAGCGCGTGGACGCCTACCAGACGCTGGTCCATTTCGGCTGGCAACAGACCGCCGCCGGACGCGCCGAGGCGGAGGACTACTGGTTAAGTCCGGCGATGGGCGAACAGTTCGGCCTGACCGGCAAGCTGCGTGTCTACAAGGAACGCTACCTGCACCTGGCTATGGCGCTGGAGTTCGACCCGCGCGATGGCCGCGGTTGGCCGGCGGTCATCGAAGAATCCCGGCGACTGCGGGACGACCGGCTGCAGTACTTCGATCACCCGGAGTTCGGTGTGATCGCCGCGGTACGGAAAGTCGAGCGGGAACCCGTGGAAGAAGAAACACCTACGCCCGACGCCACCGCGCAGGCCGCAAACGGTTCAGGCGCTGTCGGCCGCTGACGTATCCTGCCGGGGCGTGGGC
>CBFCXA010000171.1:0-5698 GCA_965601985.1 uncultured Chromatiales bacterium
GGCAGTGGCCGCGGCCCGGCGGGTTATAATTTCAAATGTTTTCGACGCGGCCAGTCCGGCCGAAATACGGGGACCGATGGGTAACAGAACCAATGATCTGCCGCCGCTGAGCGGCCCGGCGCACCTGATCCGCGAGTTGCGCTATCACGAGTTCTCGCGCCAGGCGCTAGGCTTGTTGCTGATGCTGATTTTCGCCGTGTTCGCCGATCCGGAGCCGACCAGTTTCTGGATCGGTGCGACCATCGCGCTGCTTGGCATGCTGGTGCGCCTGTACGCATCCGGTTTCATCGTCAAGAACCAGCAGCTGGCAACCGACGGCCCGTACTCGATCGTTCGGCATCCGCTCTACACCGGCAACCTGCTGCTGCTGATCGGGTTTGTGTTCGCCAGCGGTCAATGGTGGGCACTGGTAGTCGCCGGCCTGTTCTGGTGGTTCTACTACCCGACGGCCATCGAATACGAAGACCGGAAGCTGCACCGAATTTTCGGCGAAACCTGGGCGAACTGGAGTCCGACCGTGCCGGCGGTCATTCCGCGCGGTCTCGGCGTTCGTTCCGGCTGGAACTGGTCGTTTGCGACCAGTCTCAAGCAGAACCTGGAGCCGCTGGTCGTCGTCTACACGCTGTTCTGGCTCTACTACATCGCGCGCCAGCTCGGCTGATTACCCTCCGCTGTGGAGACTCTGCTCAGCAGCGGGTATCAGGGCACGGTTTACCTGGTCGAGGAGCATGGTCGGCGCTTCGTGATCAAGCGTCCGTCGGGCTCGCTGCTTACCGGCTGGGCGCGGCGAGCTATGCTGAGACGGGAGTACGCCGCCTACCAGCGACTGGGCGGCATCCCCGGCGTGCCGGCCTGCATCGGGCTGGAACCGGATGGCGCACTGAAGCTGGAGTTCATCGACGGTGAATCTCTGCGGCACGCCGCCTATGAGCTGCCGGACAAGGCCGAGTTCTTCGCCCGCTTTCTCGAGCTGGTCAGGTCCATACATGCCGCGGGCGTGGCACACGCAGATATGAAGCGCAAGGACAACATCCTGGTCGACGCAGCCGGTCAGCCGTGGCTGATCGACTTCGGTTCGGCGGTGCTGGCAAACGCGGCGGGCCGGGGCTGGGCGTTTCGGCAGGCCTGCCGCATGGATCTCAATGCCTGGTTCAAGATCAAGTACCAGTTCGTCGCGGGCGAGCCCGATGCGGCCGATCTGGAGTATTTCCGGCCGACCAAGGTCGAGCGCTGGGCGCGCGCGGTGCGGCGTGCCTGGCGCAAGCTGACCCGACGCCAGCAGCGCATGGCTGCCAGGCGCGGTGATTGATCAGCTCGTCTCGATGGCGGGGCAGGGCGCCAGCTCGCCCCCGTCAGCGAGATAGGTGTAGCGTCGTTGATCGAAACCCAGCTGGATCACGTAGCCGCAATCCTGTTTCTCTTTGCAGCTGCCTTCACAACCACGCAATACTTCGCCGGGTTGCCGATTGCGAATGCCGAGCAGCGCGACTGAATCGGGGTTTGCGTCGAGCTGCGCCGCCAGTTGCCGACGCGCGGATTCGGCCAGCTCCGAAACGGCCGGTGTGTTGCCGCGCGGTGCGGTGTCGGACTCGCCGGGTTTGTGCCGGCGGCAGATGCGGCCATGGCCACCGGAAGTGCGCACGTCGAATCGCCGTCCGTCCGCTTCCAGCAGCACCCGATAGCCCGGCGTGATGACCTGCGCATAACTCATCCCGGGCTGCGGGCAGTCGAGGCTCGCGTCGCTGAACTCGCGCGCTTCGACCGAAACGACTTCGATCTGCGCAGCTTCGATGCCCAGCAGGTCGGCGACCAGCTGGCGCGCGGTCGCTTCCGGCCCGGCGGGTGCCGACCGGCCCGGCGTCGGCGGCTCGTCGGGGGGCGCACAGCCGCCGGCCGCGGTAAGGGCGAGCAGCAGTAGTGTGCGTATCCGGATCATTACGGCCACTGTACCGCAGCGGCGGCCGGCGTCCATACCCCGCGAGCACCCGGGCTATGCCAGAATGTGGACGTATGACGCAGCCAGGCCAAGCGCAGCAGCAGGACGATCGTCGGCGCGCCGTCGCCGAGGTCGTCGACAGCATCGCTCGCGAGATGCGACGCAACGATCTCTTGGAAGACCAGGCCCCGTCCGATCGCTGCATGGCCAGCAGCCAGCCTTTCTGCTGCGATACGCTGCAGTTCCACCAGTGGCTGCAGTGGCAGTTTCTGCCGCGCATGTACGATATTCTCGATCATGAAAGGGATCTGCCGGAAAACAGCGCGATACTTCCGTACGCCGAAGAATTTCTTCCGGGTCAAGTCGACAAGCCCGAGCGTCTGCTGTTTCTGCTGCATACCTTTGACGAATTGATCACCCTTGACTGGCCCTCGGCCAATCGGGATGACTGCCAGTAGCCACCGCGCAGCGGCGCGCCAGGAAAGACGCTTCAGCCGCAGGGTCATGTGGCTGGTCTGCTTCGGCAGCGTGCTGGCGACGGTACTCGCGCTGTTCAGTCGCTGGCACTGGTTCGCCGAGCTTTTTTCGCATTTTCGCCTGTACTACCTGCTGGCGCAGGCGGTGCTGATCATGGTGTTCCTGAACACGCGCCGTTACCTCTGGCTGGCCGTGACCATCCTGCTCGCCCTGCCCAACGCCTGGTATGTCGCGCCCTACCTTTTGCCGCTGCTGCCCGGTCAGGCAACGAGACTCACAGCGCCGGCGAGCCCGCAGGTCGTGGTGATCAATCTCGGTTACCGGAATACCGAGTATCAGCGGCTGCTCGATTACGTGAACGAGCAGCGCCCGGAGCTACTGGTGCTGTCCGAGTACACCCCGGACTGGGATCTTGCCCTGACCGAAGGCCTGTCCGGCTATCCGCACGCGCTGCGTCGGCCGCGATCCGACCCGTTCGGTATGGCCGTGTTTTCGCGCAGCCCCCTGATCGAGGCCGCAAGGCTGGATCTCGGTTCGGAACAGGCCGAGAACATCCGCCTGCGGGCCCGGCTCGGCGGGCGTGAGATCAGCCTGTTCGCGGTGCACCTGTATCCGCCGACGACGCCGGAGCGCGCTGCGCGCCGGCTGCGCCAGCTTGAGCGGCTGGCCGGCGAAGTGCGCGCGGCCCCGGGGCCGAGGCTGGTCACCGGGGATCTGAACCTGACCCCGTTCTCACCGCATTTTCACCGGCTGCTGGACCGCTCGGGCCTGCTCGATGCGCGCCAGGCGCAGGGACTGCACGTGACCTGGCCGAGTCTGCCGCTGCCGCTGTGGATTCCGATCGATCACGCGCTGGCGGATCCAGGCAGCGGCGTGTCCGATGTGCGTATCGGACCCGCGGTCGGTTCAGATCACTACCCGCTGGAAATCATGCTCGCGGAGGTTGGCTAGGCCCCGCAACAGGAGTAACGCATGACGCTGCTGACCGAAATTCTCAGTCTGTTCGCCTACCTGTTCATTTTTGCGATCGGGCTTGCCGTGCTGTTGGTGGTGGTGCTGTACATCGTCGATCGCACGCAGACGAAGCATGCGATTCGGCGCAATTACCCGGTTATCGGTCGACTGCGTTACTGGTTCGAGGAGCTCGGCGAGTTCTTCCGACAGTACTTCTTCGCGATGGACCGGGAGGAGATGCCGTTCAACCGCGCCGAGCGTTCCTGGGCCTACCGCGCGGCGAAGGGGGTGGACAGTACGGTGGCTTTCGGTTCGACGCGCGATATCACGCGCTCCGGCACGGCACTGTTCGTGAACACGCCCTGGCCGAAGCTGGACGAAGAGGCGGCCGAAACGACGCCGGTCACCATTGGCCCGGAGTCACGCAGGCCCTACACCACCGATCGATTCTTTCATATCTCCGGCATGAGCTACGGCGCGATCTCGCGGCCGGCGGTCGAGGCCTTGTCGCGGGGCGCGAAACTGGCCGGCTGCTGGCTGAATACGGGTGAGGGCGGTCTGTCGCCTTACCACCTGGCAGGCGGTGGCGATATCGTGTTTCAAATCGGCACCGCGAAGTACGGCGTGCGTAACGCGGACGGCGGCCTGGATGACGAAAAGCTGCGTGCGGTAGCGGCGCACGAGCAGGTAAAGATGTTCGAGCTCAAGCTCAGCCAGGGTGCCAAACCGGGCAAGGGCGGCATGCTGCCGGGTGCCAAGGTCAACGCGGAAATCGCCCGCATTCGCGGCATCCCCGAGGGTGCCGACTCGAACAGCCCCAACCGGCATCCGGACGTCGGCAATCCCGACGAACTTCTGGACATGATCCAGCGGCTCAAGCACGTGACCGGTAAGCCGGTCGGCTTCAAGGCGGTGATAGGTTCCTTTGGCTGGCTGGACGATTTCCTGTGGGAAGCGCAGGCGCGCGGAGCCGACGCGATACCGGACTTCATCACGGTGGACAGCGGCGACGGCGGTACCGGCGCCGCGCCGATGACGCTGATGGACAATGTCGGTCTGAGTGTGCGCGAGAGTCTGCCACTGGTCGTCGACAGCCTGACCAGAGCTGGTCTGCGCAAGCGGGTGCGCGTGGTCGCCAGCGGTAAATTGATCAACCCGGAAGGCGTGGCCTGGGCGCTATGCGCCGGCGCCGACCTGGTCGTCTCGGCGCGCGGCTTCATGTTCGCACTGGGCTGCATCCAGGCAATGAAGTGCAACAAGAATACCTGCCCGACCGGGATCACGACCCACGACCCGCGGCTGCAGCGCGGCCTGGTGCCGGCCGACAAGGCCGAGCGCGTGGCACGCTACCAGCAGGGTATGGAAAGAGCGGTGTCCGTGATCGCACATTCCTGCGGCGCAGCCGAGCCGCGCCGTCTGCGCCGCTTTCATTGTCGGCTGGTGCTGCCGAACGGCCGCAGCCAGCCCCTGGACGAGATTTTTCCGTACCGCGAGGTGGCGAGCGGCCTAGGATAAGAACACGGGATAAGAAAACGGCGGCCGGAGCCGCCGTTTCGTTCAGTCTTCCATCAGGAAGCTGCGCAGCTGATCACTGCGCGACGGATGCCGGAGTTTGCGCAGCGCCTTGGCCTCTATCTGGCGGATGCGTTCGCGGGTCACGTCGAACTGCTTGCCGACTTCCTCCAGCGTGTGGTCGGTATTCATGTCGATACCGAAGCGCATGCGCAGCACTTTGGCTTCGCGCGGAGTCAGCCCGGCCAGCACGTTGTGCGTGGTCTCCTTCAGCCCCTCGGTGGTCGCCGAATCGACCGGCGACAGCACCGTGGTGTCCTCGATGAAATCGCCCAGGTGCGAGTCTTCGTCGTCGCCGATCGGCGTTTCCATCGAGATCGGCTCTTTGGCGATCTTGAGTACCTTGCGAACCTTGTCCTCGGGCATCTCCATGCGTATCGACAGCTCTTCCGGTGTCGGTTCGCGGCCCATCTCCTGGAGCATCTGCCGCGAGATGCGGTTCAGCTTGTTGATGGTCTCGATCATGTGCACCGGGATACGGATGGTGCGCGCCTGGTCGGCGATCGAGCGCGTGATGGCCTGACGAATCCACCAGGTCGCGTAGGTCGAGAACTTGTAACCGCGGCGGTATTCGAACTTGTCCACCGCCTTCATCAGCCCGATATTGCCCTCCTGAATCAGGTCCAGGAACTGCAGGCCGCGGTTGGTGTATTTCTTCGCAATCGAAATCACCAGCCGGAGGTTGGCCTCGACCATCTCTTTTTTGGCGCGGCGTGCCTTTGCCTCGCCCAGCGACATCTGGCGGTTGATTTCCTTGAT
>CBFCXA010000172.1:0-5667 GCA_965601985.1 uncultured Chromatiales bacterium
GCGAGCGCGGTCTGGGTGAGCAACAGGGTGATCAGGCCGAGGGCCAAAGCCGGTGCGGCGGCCGGGATGATCTTTGTCATCGAGGCAGAAGCTTCCGGTGCGTCTGAATGGACATCAGAATACCGAAACCCGCCATCAGGGTCACCATCGAGGTTCCGCCCGCGCTGATGAGCGGTAGCGGTACGCCGACCACCGGCAGCAGGCCGGTAACCATCGCGGTGTTGACGAAGGCGTAGAAGAAGAACGTCAGGCTGATGCTGCCGGCCAGCAGCCGACTGAAGGTTTCCTGTGCGGTCGCCGCGATCACCAGTCCGCGCCCGACGATGAACAGGTACACCGCGAGGATGGCCAGTCCGCCCATCAGCCCGAACTCTTCGCCAATTACGGCGAAAATAAAGTCGGTCGAGCGCTCCGGCAGGAACTCGAGCTGTCCCTGGCTGCCGTTCAGCCAGCCTTTGCCGAACAGTCCGCCCGAGCCAATCGCGATCTTCGACTGGATGATGTGGTAGCCGGCACCCAGCGGGTCGCTGTCCGGATCGAGCAGGGTCAGTACCCGCTTCTTCTGGTATTCGTGCATCACCAGGTACCAGAGCGCCGGCATGGCAATCAATGCAAGCGCGATCAGCCCGATGATGTAGCGCGCGGCGATACCGGCCAGAAAGATCACCGCCGCCCCGGTCATGGTGATCAGGATCGCGGTGCCGAGGTCGGGCTGCAGCGCGATCAGCCCGACCGGCGCCAGCACCAGCGCGAAACATGCCAGAAGCAGCCCGAACGACGGTGGCAGCGGCCGGTCGTGCAGCAGCCAGGCCAGCATCAGCGGTACGCCGAGTTTCATGACCTCGGAAGGCTGGAAACGCAGCCCGATGTCGAGCCAGCGCTGCGCGCCCTTGCCGACGTCCCCGGAGACCAGCACCAGCACCAGCAGGAACAGCCCGCCACCGTAAACGAACGGCGACAGGCGCCGCAGCCAGCTCGGCGGTATCTGCGCCATGATCAGCATCGCGACCAGCGCCGCACTCATACGCGCGAGCTGGTTGTTCAGCTGGCTGCTGCTCTGCCCGACCGCGCTGTAGAGCGCGAGCAGACCGATGGCCATGACCAGCAGGATGCAGGCCAGCAGCAGGCCATCGACATGGATGCCGCGCAGCAGGCGTGCGGTAGTAGAGGCCTGGGGCGCCCCGCGGCTGGCGGCGAGCACGTTCACAGCTGGTCCCTGAGGTAGGTCTCGATGACCTCGCGGGCCACCGGCGCCGCGACCCGGCTGCCGCTCTCGCCGTTCTCGATGATCACGGCCACGGCGATGCGCGGCTGCTCCAGCGGCGCGAAGGCCACGAACAGCGCGTGATCACGCATGCGTTCGGCAATTTCTTCCGATTCGTATTCTTCTTCCTGGCCGACACTGAATACCTGCGCGGTGCCGCTTTTCCCGGCCATGGTGAACGGCGCGTCGCTGCCGACCATGCGCGCGGTGCCGCGCTCGCCCTGCAGCACCGCATTCATCGCACTGATCGCGCGGTCCCACTGTTCGTCGTTTTCCAGGCTCACCGGCGGCAGCGCGACCGGTGTCATGCGCCGGGCTTCGCCGCTGACCGGGTCGACGACGGTATGCAGCAGGTTCGGCTTGAAGCGTCGTCCGCGTGCGGCCAGTGTCGCAGTCGCATGCGCGAGCTGCAGTGGCGTGGCCAGCATGTAGCCCTGGCCGATGCCGGCGATCACTGTCTCACCGGGGAACCAGACCTGGTCTGCACGGCGTCTGAACGCGCTGCGCTTCCACTCGGGTGTCGGCAGCAGCCCGGCTTTTTCGCCCCTGACGTTAATGCCGGTCAGGCTGCCGAGGCCGAACTCTCCAAGGAAAGCCGACATCCGTTCGATGCCGAGTTCGTTGGCCAGCTTGTAGAAGTAGACGTCGCAGGATTCGGCAATTGCGTCGTGCATGTCTACCGGACCATGGCCCTCGGGTTTCCAGTCGCGGTAGCGATGCGTGTTGCCCGGGAGGCGATAAAACCCGCCGCAGTAGTGGCGCTGATCCGGGTCGACAATGTCATGGTGCATGCCGGCCATCGCAACAATCGGTTTGATCGTCGAGCCGGGCGGGTAGGCGCCGCGCAGCGCGCGATTGAACAACGGGCGGTCCGGGTCCTGCTGCAGCTGGCGGTATTCGCGGCTGGTCATGCCGCTGCTGATCGCGTTTGCGTCGAAAGCCGGCGCACTTACCAGTACCAGTACCTCGCCGTTCTGCGGATCTATAGCGACCACTGCGCCGCGCCTGCCTTTGAGCGCTGCGGCTGCGGCCAGCTGGCTCGAGGTGTCCAGCGTCAGGCGCAGGTCCCGGCCCGGCTGCGAGCCCTCGCTGTCCATGACTTGCATCACTCGACCATGCGCGTTGACCAGCACGTCCGCGGTGCCGACCTGTCCATGCAGCTCTTCCTCGAAGCTGCGTTCGACGGCCACTTTGCCGATCTGCGAGGTGCCGGCATAGTCGGTGGGGTTCAGCTCGCGTTTTTCCGCTGCGCTGATGCCGCCGACATAGCCGATCACGTGCGACATCGCATCGCCATAGCGGTAGTTGCGCGCCAGCCGCGCGCGTATTTCGATGCCCGGGAAACGCGGCCGCTGAACTGCGAAACGCGCGATCTCCTTGTCGCTGAGCCGTCGGCGAATCGCGATGGCGTCGAAACGACGGTGCGAATCGATCAACTCCCGGTATTCCGGGATGTCCTCGGCCTCGATCAGGCCATGGGCCGCGAGCCCGGCCAGCGATGCGTCGATGTCCGGCGTCTGTTCCGGGGTCAGCTCGAGCTGGTAGCTGGGCAGGTTCTCGGCCAGGACCTCGCCATGCCGGTCGAAGATCAGCCCGCGGGTCGGCGGCAGCGGCTGTACGCGGATGCGGTTGCCCTGGGACTGCGCGGAGAAGTAGTCGTATTCGCTGATCTGCAGCTGCGCCAGCCGCGCAACCACGACGCCGCTCAGGCCTGTGACGATCAGCGCCGAGACGATAATCCGGCGCAGGAACAGCCGCTGTTCGGCCCAGTGGTCCTTGATGCGCAGCGCAGTGGCCATGGTCAGGCGAATGCCCGGTTACGCATTTCCAGCCGTTCGCGGATGCGGTCCATCATGGCCATGAACAGCGGCCACAGCACGGTACCGGTAACGGCCTGGCTGAGCAGTGCCAGGCCAACCGGCGGGTTGCCGACCATGCCGTCGATCCAGAACAACACAAATGCTTCCATGCACAACAGGGCAAGTACCGTGGCGGTTAGCTGCCACAGTGGAAAGATGCGTATCTGCAGGTAAAAGCGCAAGGTAAGGAAGCACACCAGGGTCATCGAGAAAGCGTGCTGGCCCAGCGTGTCGCCGTGCAGCACATCGAGTAGCAGCCCGACCAGCCAGGCCGTGCCGAGGTTTATCTGTCGCGGCCACATCATGGTCCAGTAGATCACCGCCATGGTTGCCAGCGGCGGGCGCAGCGGTACCAGCCAGTCGGGCAGTGGCAGGCTCATCAGCGCGGTACAGCCGAGCAGCAGCAGTACGATCCGCCAGCGGGCTTCGGCCTGTGCGCTCATCTCGGTTCGACCTCGTCGTCGCCCGCCGGCGACTCGGCCAGCAGCGCTTCTCCGCTGTCCACGGGCAATTCCTCGCCGGGCCAGATCAGCAGTACCTCGCGCACCCGGTTCAGCGCCGCGGCGGGTTCGGCTTCCACAGTCAGGAACTCGTCGCCGGCTTCGCTGGATATGCTCTTGACCACGCCGACCGGGTAGCCGGCGGGAAACGTGCCGCCCAGCCCCGAGGTGACCAGCAGGTCGCCTACGCGCAGGTCGGCATTGCGGGGTAGATAGGGCAGCGACAATCGGTCCAGCCGCCCGGTGCCGACCGCGATCGTGCGTTGCCGGTTGCGCAGTACTTCCACCGGCAGCGCATGATCGATATCGGTGATCAGGATCGCCTCGGCCGAGAAGATCTGGTCGCGCGTGACCTGGCCGAGTACGCCGTCCGCGTCGATGATGGCCTGGCCCACGAACACTTCGTCGCGGCTGCCGCGATTGACGATGATGCGATGGCGGAACGGGTTCATGTCCACCGACATGATTTCGCCGATCAGCACCCGATCGCCGACTTTCGCGGTGGATTCCAGCAGTGCGCGCAGCCGGGCGTTTTCGGCTTCCAGCGACGCCAGGCGCTGCAATCTGGCGCTCTGTTCCAGCAGCCGGCGCTGCAGCTGCTGGTTTTCGTCGCTGAGCTGGCCGCGGGTCGCGATGCTGTCGCTGATCCAGCGGCCGGCGGCGGTCGGCGAATCGACCAGTACCTGGATCGGATAGGCCATCGCAGCCAGCACCCGGCGCACGTCTTTGAGCACCTCGCCGCGGCTGTCCGCGATCATCAGGCCGATGGCCGCCACCGACAATATGGCGAAGCGCAGCCCCGGGCTGGTGCTGCGAAACCCGCGCTGTTCATTTTCCGTCGCGCCTAGGGCCATGCGTCAAGCATCCGACCTGTATTCAGGCATGGGCACCGTCGGGCCCGTATTCCCGCGGTGCGCGCAATATATAGAGAGTAACCGCTGCGACCGACCCGGCGCGAGCGACCCTGTCGCGTCTGGCGCCCGGGCTCAGTCCAGTCCGAAGTGGGACGGGCCGTGCTCGTCCATCAACTCGATCACGCGACCGCCCCCGCGAGCCACGCAGGTCAACGGTTCGTCGGCCACCACCACCGGCAGACCCGTTTCTTCCATCAGTAGCTTGTCGAGGTCCCGCAGCAGCGCGCCGCCGCCGGTCAGCACGATGCCGCGTTCGGCGACGTCGGCGCCGAGTTCCGGCGGGGTCTGCTCCAGCGCGCCCTTGACCGCGCCGACGATGCCCTGCAGCGGTTCCTGCAGGGCCTCGAGAATCTCGTTGCTGTTCAGGCTGAAGCTGCGCGGTACGCCTTCAGACAGGTTGCGGCCCTTGACCGAGATCTCCCTGACCTCGTCGCCCGGGTAGGCCGAGCCGATTTCGTGCTTGATGCGTTCGGCGGTGGCATCGCCGATCAGGATGCCGTAGTTGCGGCGCACGTAGTTGATGATTGCCTCGTCGAAGCGGTCGCCGCCGACGCGCACCGAGGCGGCATAGACAATGCCGTTGAGCGAAATCACTGCGACTTCCGAGGTGCCGCCGCCGATGTCCAGCACCATCGAGCCACGCGCCTCGTGCACCGGCATGCCGGCACCGATTGCCGCGGCCATGGGTTCTTCGATCAGGAAGACTTTACGCGCGCCGGCGCCTTCGGCGGACTCGCGGATCGCGCGGCGCTCGACCTGTGTCGAGCCGTAGGGTACGCAGATCAGTACGCGCGGGCTGGGCCGGAAGTAACGGCCGGGGTGCGCCTTGCGGATGAAGTGCTGCAGCATCTTCTCCGTCACGGTGAAATCGGCAATCACGCCGTCTTTCAGCGGGCGGATCGCGGTGATGTTGCCCGGCGTTCGCCCGAGCATGCTCTTGGCGTCTGCGCCGACGGCTTCCACGGTCTTGCCGCCGCGACCCGGTTCCTCGCGAATCGCGACCACCGACGGTTCGTCCAGCACGACACCCTGGCCGCGCAGATAAATGAGCGTGTTGGCTGTCCCCAGATCGATCGAAAGATCGTTGGAGAAATAGCCGAGAAGACGTTTGAGCATGGTCCCCCGGTTCG
>CBFCXA010000173.1:0-5615 GCA_965601985.1 uncultured Chromatiales bacterium
CATGGCCACGGTTTCCGACAGCGTCGGGTGTGGATGAATACTCAGGCCAATGTCTTCGGCATCACAGCCCATTTCAATCGCCAGGCCGACCTCGGCAATCAAATCGCCCGCATTCGGACCGACGATGCCGGCGCCGATCACACGGCCGGTGTCTTCGTCGAATAACAGCTTGGTCAGACCCTCGTCGCGACCCAGCGCGAGTGCGCGACCGCTGGCCGCCCACGGGAACTGGCCCTTCCCGTAATTCAGCCCCTGCGCCCGCGCTTCGCTCTCGGTCACGCCGACCCAGGCAACTTCGGGATCGGTATAGGCGACCGACGGGATCACCCGCGCATCGAAGAAGCGCTTCTGACCGGCGCAGACTTCCGCCGCGACCTTGCCTTCGTGCGTCGCCTTGTGCGCCAGCATCGGCTGGCCGACGATGTCGCCGATCGCAAAAATGTGCGGCACGTTGGTGCGCTGCTGCCCGTCCACCGGGACGAAACCGCGCTCGTCCACCGCGATGCCGGCCTGCTCGGCGCCGATTCGTTTGCCGTTGGGTGAGCGGCCCACCGCGATCAGCACCAGGCCGTAGGTCCGCGGTTCCGGCGCCTGTTCGCCCTCGAAGCTGACGGTGATTCCGGCATCGCCGGCCTCCAGCTTCGTGACCCGCGTGCCGAGCATGATCGCTTCGTAGCGCTTGCGGACGCGTTTCTCGAAGGGCCGCAGCAGGTCTTTGTCGACGCCCGGCATCAGCTGGTCGGTCAGCTCGACCACCGAAACCTTGACCCCGAGCGCATCGTACACGGTGGCCATTTCCAGCCCGATGATGCCGCCGCCGACCACCAGCATCCGTTCCGGCAGTTCGCGCAGTTCCAGCGCACCGGTCGAGTCGACGATGCGCGGATCCTCCGGCAGGCCAGGTAATTGCGTAGATTCGGAGCCGGCCGCGATGATGCACTGCTGAAACTCGATCATCTGGTCACCGGACTCGCCGGCAACCTTCAGGTGATGCGGCGAGACAAAACTGCCTTCGCCGCGAACGACGGTTACCTTGCGCTGCTTTGCCAATGCGGCCAGTCCGCCCACAAGCTTCTGTACGACGCCGTCCTTCCAGTCGCGCAGTGCCGGCGCGTCGATATCCGGAGCCGCAAAGCGAATACCGTGGGCGCTCATCGCTTCGGCATCCTCGATCACCTTGGCCGCATGCAGCAGCGCCTTGGACGGAATGCAGCCGACGTTCAGGCACACGCCGCCGAGCACCGGCCAGCGTTCGACCAGCGTCACTTCCAGGCCGAGATCCGCCGCGCGGAACGCTGCCGTATAACCGCCGGGACCGGAACCCAGCACCAGCACGCCGGTGCGATGATCGACCGAGCCCGCGTAGTCGCCGGCGGCGGCCGGGGCAGTCGCAGCTGCCTGAGGCTGCGGCGACGCCGGTTCGTCGGCAGGCGCATCCGGTGCCTCGGCCCCGCTGGTCGCTGCTTCGAGCTTCGCAATCGGCGTACCGGTGGATACGCGATCACCGACCGCAACCAGGACCTCGGCGATGCGACCGGCCGCGGGCGCCGGCACTTCCATGGCCGCCTTGTCGCTCTCCAGGGTAATCAGTGGGTCCTCGGCCGCAACCGTGTCGCCGGCAGATACGTGCAGCTCGATGATCTCGACGTCGGAAAACTCCCCGAGATCCGGGACCATTATCGTGTCGCCCATCAGCCGATCCTCAGCTGCCCAGCAGGACGCGGTCCGCGTCGGCCAGTACGTCGCGCAAGAAGGCAGTGAAGCGCACACCGGTCGCGCCGTCGATCACTCGATGGTCGTAGGACAGTGATAGCGGCAGCACCAGGCGTGGCACGAACGCGTCGTCCTGCCAGACCGGCCGGTAGTCAGCGCGACCTACGCCGAGTATCGCGACTTCCGGCGCGTTGATGATCGGCGTGAAATGCGTGCCGCCGATGCCGCCGAGGCTGGACACGGTAAACGTGCCGCCCTGCATTTCCTTCGCCGCGATCTTGCCCTCGCGCGCCTTCGCGCTCAGCTCACCGAGCTCCTTGGCAATGCTCATCACATCCTTCAGGTCGGCGTCGACGATTACCGGGACGACCAGGCCGTTCGGCGTGTCAGCCGCGAAACCAACGTTGAAATATTTCTTCCACACCAGCTTGTCGCCAGTCTCCGCCATCGACGTGTTGAAGATCGGGAATTCCTTCAGCGCGATCACCACCGCCTTGATGATGAAGGCCAGTGGCGTGAGCTTGACCTCCTGCGCGGCGGCCGCTTGCTTGAGCTTCTTGCGGCGCTCCTCGATCCCGGTGATGTCCGCTTCGTCGAACTGCGTGACGTGAGGGTAATTCAGCCAGCTCGCGTGCAGGCGCGGCCCGGAGATCTTCTGGATCCGGCCCAGCGGTTTTTCCTCGACCGCGCCGAAAGCGGCGAAATCGACCTTGTGCACCGCGGGCAGCGCCGATCCGGCCGTGGCCTGCCCCACCGGGGCCGCGGCCATTGCGGATTTGACGTAGGCCTTGACGTCTTCCTTGAGCACCCTCGCTTTCGAGCCGGTGCCGGTTACACGGCCCAAATCGACGCCGAGCTCGCGCGCGAACTTGCGCACCGCCGGACTCGCGTGCGCTTTGCGGAAACTTGCTTCGTTGATCGCCGGCAGGGCTTCGGCCGGCGGGGCCTGGGTCGGAGCAGCGGCAGGCGGCGATGCGGCCGGCGCCTGCTCGGTCGGTGACGATGCAGGGTCAGCCGCGGATGGCGGCTGGCTGAGCGGCTTGATGGTCTGCGTGTCCTCGATCGATGGCTGCGCTTCGCTGCTCTCGATTTCTCCGATCAGGCCGCCGGCAGCAATCTGCCCGCCGGCCTCGACGGCAACCGACACGATGCGACCCGCCACCGGCGCCGGCACCTCCATCGCTGCCTTGTCGGTTTCGAGCGTAAGCAGCGGGTCGTCTACCGCAACCTCGTCACCGGGTTTGATATGCACCTCGGCGATGTCGGCGGCATCGAAATCGCCGAGATCGGGCACCAGCAGGGGCTGTTTCTGCGGCGTGCTCGTGCTGGCCGGCGGCTCGGCGGCTGGCGGCACCGCGTCGGCTTCGCTGAGCGGGGCCGGCTCGCTGGCCGGCGACTCGTCAGGCGTCGGCGCGGCCTCGTCCTCAGTTTCGAGTATCGCGATCACGTCGCCGGTTGATACGCGCCCGCCGACCTCGACCGTGATCTCGGCGACCGTCCCGGCCTGCGGCGACGGCACCTCCATGGCGGCCTTGTCGGTCTCGAGCGTAATCAGCGGGTCTTCGGCGGCAACCTTTGTGCCGGTTTGCACCATGATTTCGACGATTTCCACATCGTCGAAGTCGCCCAGGTCGGGCACACGCACTTCTTGGCGACTACTCATCTGCCCTCCGCCTCCGCTACAGCGTGACCGGATCCGGCTTTTCCGGATCGATCGCCAGCTTGCGCATTGCCTCGCTCACCATGCTCGCGTCGATCGAGCCTTCGTCGGCCAGCGCCTTGAGCGCCGCCAGCACTATGTGTCGGCGATCGACTTCGAAGAAATCCCGCAGCGCGACGCGCGAATCGCTGCGGCCGTAGCCGTCGGTGCCGAGCACGGCGTAATGTCCGGGCACCCAGCTGCGAATCTGGTCCGGAATTGCCTGCATGTAATCCGTCGCCGCGATAAACGGGCCCTGCTGGGTACCCAAGATTTCGGTCACGTAGGGCAGCCGCGGTGTCGCTTCCGGGTGGCGCATGTTCCAGCGTTCGGCACTGAGCCCGTCACGCCGCAGTTCATTGAAGCTGGTCACGCTCCATACGTCGGCCGGAATTTCGTAGTCTTTTTCCAGCATCGCGGCGGCAGCCTCGACCTCGCGCAGTATCGTGCCGGCGCCGAGCAGCTGCACGCGCAGCTTACCGCGGCCGCCGATACTCAGTGGGTAGATGCCTCGCAGAATGCCCTCTTCCACGCCGGGCGGCATGGCCGGGTGCTGGTAGGTCTCGTTCATGCAGGTGATGTAGTAGAAGACTTTCTCTTCATCCACGTACATGCGCTTCAGGCCATCCTGAATGATCACCGCGAGTTCGTAGGCATAGGTCGGGTCGTACGCGCGGCAATTCGGCACGGTAGAGGCCAGCAGGTGGCTGTGGCCGTCCTGATGCTGCAGGCCTTCGCCGGCCAGAGTCGTACGCCCGGCCGTACCGCCGATCAAAAAGCCGCGCGCCTGCATGTCGCCGCCTGCCCAGATGAAATCGCCGATCCGCTGGAAGCCGAACATCGAGTAGTAAATGTAGAAGGGAATCATGTTCACGCCATGATTCGCATACGAGGTCGCGGCCGCCAGCCAGGAGCAGTATGAGCCCGCCTCGTTGATGCCTTCCTCGAGGATCTGGCCGCTCTTGTCCTCGCGGTAGTACATCAGCTGCTCTTTATCCTGCGGCGTGTACAGCTGGCCTACCGAGGAATAGATGCCGATCTGCCGGAACATGCCTTCCATGCCGAAGGTCCGCGCTTCGTCCGGCACGATCGGTACGATGTTCTTGCCGATGTTCTTGTCGCGAACCAGGCTGGTCAGAATGCGCACCAGCGCCATGGTGGTCGAAGCCTCACGCTCGCCGCTGCCTTCGAGCTGGTTCTTGAACGCTTCCAGCCCCGGGACCTGCAGCGCACTGGCCTGCGTGTTGCGCACCGGCAGAAAGCCGCCGAGGCGCTCGCGACGCTCGCGCATGTAACGCAGTTCTTCGCTGTCCTCGGCTGGCCGGTAGTACGGCACTTTGTCGATATCGGCATCCGAGATCGGGATATGGAAGCGGTCGCGGAAGGCCTTCAGGTCATCGACGTCGAGCTTCTTGGCCTGGTGTGCGGTCATTTTGCCTTCGCCGGCCTCGCCCATCCCGAAGCCCTTTACGGTCTTGGCGAGAATTACCACCGGTCGGCCCTCGTGTTCGACCGCGCGCTTGTAGGCGGCGTAGACCTTGAGTGCATCCAGCCCGCCGCGTTTCAGGCGCCAGATCTCCTCGTCGCTCATGTTCGCGACCAGTTCAGCGGTCTGAGGATAGCGGTTGAAAAAGTTCTCGCGCGTGTAGGCGCCGCCCAGTGCCTTGAAGTTCTGGTACTCGCCGTCCACGCACTCTTCCATCACGCGCTGCAGGTAGCCGTCCTTGTCACGCGCCAGCAGCGGATCCCAGGCCGAACCCCACAACACCTTGATGACGGCCCAGCCGGCGCCGCGGAACGCCGCTTCGAGTTCCTGCACGATCTTGCCGTTGCCGCGCACCGGCCCGTCCAGCCGCTGCAGATTGCAGTTGATCACGAAGATCAGGTTATCGAGCTTCTCGCGTACCGGCATGGTGATCGCGCCCATCGACTCGGGCTCGTCCATTTCTCCGTCGCCGAGAAAACACCAGACCTTGCGGCCGGCGGTATCGGCCAGGCCGCGGTGTTCGAGGTAGCGCATGAAGCGCGCCTGATAGATCGCCATCATCGGCCCGAGGCCCATCGATACGGTAGGGAACTGCCAGAACTCGGGCATCAGCCAAGGGTGCGGATACGAAGACAGGCCGTTGCCGACGACTTCCTGGCGGAAGTGATTCAGCTGATCCTCGCTGAGCCGGCCCTCGAGGTAGGCCCGCGCATAGAT
>CBFCXA010000174.1:0-5569 GCA_965601985.1 uncultured Chromatiales bacterium
GAACACGGTCAGCTCGAGATCGCCGAGCGCCAACTCGCCGCTGCTGATACCCCCAGCCTGTAGTCTGAGATCGACGCGCTGCTCCGGATCGATTGCGGCGCGCAGCTCGAACGAATCGATCGCCTGGCCCTGGTAAACGAGATTCGCGACGGCCAGCTGCGCGGCGAGCGCGGGCCGGTCCGGCGTGCCCGAAACCCGGCCGCTGCCGGTAGCGCTGCCGTTAAGCCCCGGCCAGAGCGCAGACAGGTCCGACGCGTCGAGATCGAAGCGGCCGTCGAGCTCCGGGGTACTGACCAGTCGGGCCGACAGCCGGTTGTCGCCAACGCGCAACTCGGCATCCTCCACAGACAGGCGCTCGCCGGTCCTCCGGAGCCGCGCAGCGCCCGCCACCGGCAGCTCGCGGAGGCTGCCCCTGAGCTCACTGATCCGCACGCTGACATTGCCGTCGCCGTCGGCCTCAAAGCCGAGCTGAAACCCGAGCGAACCCGGCCAGCCATCGACCAGGGCTTCGGGGTTCCAGTCACGCGCGGCGAAGTCGCCGTCCAGTGACAGCGGCGAAAAACCGGCGCGGGCCTGACCCTTCAGGCTGCCGAATGCGGAGTTCAGCTCAATGCGCTCGGCGAGCAATTCCTCGAGGTTACCGCTTGCCTGTGCCGCCAGGCTGACCTCGGGTACGCCGTCGATCGCCAGCTGCGTTGCCAGCTCAAGCCGATACTCGTCGAGTCCGCCGGTCAGCGCGAGCTGGCCGGCGCGCACGGCCAGGGTATTGTCGTCAGTGATCTGCAGCCCGATTTCATCCCAGTCGCCGCGCAGCTCGATGCGCGGCGTGCCGAGCAGGTCCGCGATCTGACCGGACAGCCTGACCTCATCCGGAACCCGCAGCAGATGCGTGACGAGCAAACGATCGAAATCGCCGGAGAGTTCCCCCTCGCCCGACAGGCCGGCATCGTCCGCCTGCCATTGCAGTGCCAGCGACAGCGGCCAGCGTCCGACGAACTGCAGTTCGCCCGAGGCTTGTGCGCTGAGTCCGGGCCGTGCAGCCGATAAACGACGCAGCGACAGCGTCGAGTCGGCCCAGCGGGCGCGCGCACGGACATCATCGAGCTGCTCGGACAACCCCACCAGGTCCAGCTGTAGCCTGTCGATCCTCAGCGAATCGATGCTCACCACCAGCGGCAGTCCGATCTCCGGCAACACAGCGGGATCGTCGCTCGCGGCACCGGGCGCCTGTCGAACCGACAGTTCCGCGGCCAGCACCCGGCGCAGCTGCAGCTCAGCCCGCAACAGCGCGGGCCAGCCGATCACGATGCGCGCATCACGTGCTCTGATGGTAAGTGCATCGAGGCGATAATCGATCTGCGCGAAGCCCAGGCCGTCGGCCAGGCTGCCGCTGACTCCGGCCAGTTGCAGCTCGCCCGGCACCAGCGGCTGCGCAAGTTCCAGCAGCCAGGCCGCAGCGGCCGGCGAACGCCAGGCGGCGCCCGCTGCGATGATCAGCGCCAGCACCAGGCTGAGCAGTACCCCGACAGCGACAGCGAGCACCCGCTTCACAGGTCCGGCCCCAGCGTGATGTGCAGCCGATAGTCGTCGGGCGCGTCATCGTCCAGCGGCACCGCGATGTCGACGCGTATCGGACCGAGCGGCGAGAACCAGCGCAGGCCGGCCCCGACACCGACCTCTACTTTGAAGTCGTCGAAATCCTCGAACGCGTTGCCGGCATCGCTGAAGGCCGCAACCGCCCAGTTGCCGAACAGCCGCTGCTCGACCTCGATACTGCCGACCAGCAGGTTGCTGCCGCCCACGACCAGGCCGAACTCGTCGGTCGGGCCCAGCGTCTTGTAATCGTAGCCGCGCACGCTGGTATCGCCGCCGGCGAAGTAACGCACCGAGGCGGGCAAGGTGCTGAGCTCATCCTTGATGGTCGCACCCAGTTCGCCTCGTACCAGGAAACGCGCGCCGCTCCACAGGGGTAGCACCAGCTTGCCGTACACGTCCGCCTGCAGAAACTGGGTATTCGCGCCGAGCGCTTCCAGCGTGCCCGAAATACGGAAGTTCACGCGATGGCCCCTGAGTGGCCGCGCGCCTTCCCCCAGCGCGGTGTGCGTCCAGCTGAGACCCGGCACCGGCAGAAAGGTCTCGCCGTCGTCCAGGCCGACCTCGAATTTCTCGTAGCCGAGATCGACGAAGCGCGTCTCCAGCCAGCCTCCCGGCCGGCGCTTGAGTTGCTTGACGCCGAACTTGACCTCCTGCGACAGCGCCGATTCGTTGTCCTCGCGCTTGTAACCCAGGTCGAAGCTCAGCCACTCGCTGCGCGGGTCTTCCAGCGGCAGCCGGTAGCTCACCCCGGCTTCCTGAATCACCCGCGACACGTCGCCGCGCGCTTCCCACTGGTGCCCGGCGGTGTTCACCAGCCGATTGATGTAGCCGGCACGCAGCTTGATGCCGGTGTCGGTGCCGAAACCCACCCCGGCGCTGAAGGTCTGCGGACGTGCCGCCTTGAGGCGAATATCCAGCTCAACGTCGTAGTACGGGTCGGGGCGCGGCCGGGTGTCGACTTCGACCAGCTCGAAGAAACCGGTCAGCTGTAGATCCTCGTAGAGTTCCGCAATGCGCGTTGCGTCGTAGTACTCGTCGGGTTCGAAACGCAGGAACCTGGTCGCCAGCGACTCGTCGATCACATCCTGGTCGAAACCGACCGCGCCAATGCGGTAGCGCCGGCCCGCGCGGAATACCAGCGTAACGTCGGCCGCGAGCTGTTCCGGATACACGTCGACCCGGCTCTGCTCGAACGCGGCGTCGAAGAACCCCAGCCGTCTTGCCAGCCGGTCGAAACGGCCCTTGAAGCTCTCGTAGTCCGCGTGCAGAAAGGCATCCCCCGCACGCAGCGGCGTGCCGGCTTCGAGCGCCGCCCAGGCCTGGGCAGCTTCGCTGCCGCCGATGACCTCGACGCGAATGTCGCGCAGGCGAACGGGCTCGCCGGGTGACACATCGAAATCGGCCTGCCAGCAATCGTCGTCACGGCGCAGCCGCGCCTGCACCTCGACGCTGTAGTAGCCGAACACCTCCAGCGCATCGCGGATCTGCCCGGGCGCCAGATCGAAGGCGCGACGCAGGCGCCAGTCAGGTGCGTCGCAGGCCAGATCGACCAGGTCGACCAGGGCCCTGGCGTTGTCGGTGGCCTGTTCCGGCAGACCTTCGAAGCTGACCGTGGCCGGGGCCATAGCCGGGACCAGCAGCAGCGCGAGCACGCCCATTCGCGAAGCGGCGCCGCGCAGGGTATAGGGCAGGTTTGTCGGGCGGGTGCTCAACGCCTCAGCCTCACTATGGGGCTGAACGCCCAACAGCCGGGATGATGCGGCATCTGTGAGCAGACCGACAATCGTGGACTTCGCCGACTGGAAATGACCGATGCTGCTGTCTATGCTGACGCGCCATCCGGGGCGGTCAAGAGCCCCTACAGGGTAACGATGCGACCGCTGCCAAGACTGCCCGCTTCCGCGCTCCGGCACGCCATCCTGCTGTTCGTGCTGACCGCCTGCACCGCGAGTGCCCAGGAGATCTGGCGCCTGCCCGTGCCGCAGGCCGAGCCGGGCGGCACGCCGGGCCTGGGTGGCGGTTACCGGCTCGGCACCGATCGCTATGTCGGCGACGAGATCGTGTCGGATATCGTGCCGTTGTTTCTGTACGAGGGTAAATTCCTGTTTGCGCGCGGCACCGAGGGCGGCGTGCATATCGTCAACAACGAGTCTTTCAGTTTCGATCTGCTCACACGCTTTCGCTTCCAGCAACTCGACCCCGAGATAAACGAAGATCCGCTGGTGCAGGGGCTGCGCGCGCGAAAGAACACGCTCGACGGTGGCCTGGCAATGGAGACCCGCAACGACTGGGGCGACATCCGGCTGGAGTGGCTGACCGACCTGCAGGGCAAGCACCGCGGGCAGGAAGCGCGTACTACCTATGCCTTTCGCATGCGGCGCGGCAACTGGGCGCTGCGACCCTGGGTATCGCTGAGCTGGCAGAACGACAAGCTGACCGATTACTACTACGGCATCAGCGCCGAAGAGGCCGCGCCTGGCCGGCCTCAGTACAGCCCGGGCGATGCCTTCAACTTCGAGTTCGGTATCAACACTTCGATCCAGCTGACCGACTACATCTTCGCGTACGGCAACGTAGGCTTTCGCGCCCTGGACTCGACGATTGCAGACAGCCCGATCGTCGATACGGGTTACGGCGCGTCGGCCTTCATTGGTGCCGGCTATATGTTCTCGCCGCTGCGCAAGTCGAGCCGGGTCCCGAAAGACCGCGAAGGCGAATGGTCCTGGCGGGTTAATGCGGGCTACGCGGCGGAGGAGAATATTTTCCCCTACCTGATGGCCGGGCTGATCGGCAGTGCCGATGACGCAGACGTCGGTATCGCCGGCTTCACCGTGGGCAAGCTGCTCCGCGGCGGGGAACGCGTGGATTTTTACGCGAAGCTCGCGCTGAACCGGCATTTCGAGAACGGCCTGCAGGACGATATCTGGAGCACGGCCGCGTACGTGATGGGCATCGGCAAGGGCTATCTGCCGTGGTCGGACAAGCTGGCCTTCCGCTGGGGCTTCGGCTTCGGCGCCTCTTACGCCGAGGAGGTGCCGATCATCGAGCAGATCAAGCAGGACAACGAGGAAGATCGCCCGGGTCGGTTCCTGGCCTACATGGAGTTCACGGTCGATTTCCCGATCGAGCGACTGATCAAGTCGAAACTGACCCGCGGCTGTTTTGTCGGCGCGACCATGCAGCACCGGTCCGGCATTTTCGGGTTGTCGGATTTCCTCGGCAACGTATCCGGCGGCTCTGACTACGTGACGTTTCACCTGGAGTGCCTGCGATGAGGTGGCGATGCCTGTTTGCCTGGGTTGCGTTGCTGGCGCTGCAGCCGGTCATGGCCGAGCCCAACTGGGAGCCGGAGCCAGGCAATGAATTCCAGCAGCAGAGCGCGGCAGCAGTGGCGCGCTTTGCCGCCCGCGACGATCTGCAGCGATTTTTCGACGAGGCCTATGCCTACGCAATTTTCCCGAAGGTCCGGCGTGTGGCGCTGGCCTTTGGCGGGGCCTGGGGCAAGGGACTGGTAATCCAGAACGGCAAACTGATCGGCCGCGCGGAGCAGCGGCAGCTGACGCTCGGCGCGGCACTGGGCGGGCAGTCGCATAGTCAGATCCTGTTTTTTCGCGACGCCGGCGCGCTGGAAACTTTTCAGCTGGGGCGGCGGGAGTTTCTCGGGCGGGCTAGCGCGACCGGGGGCGTCTGGAGTGCTTCGGCGGAGCCGGCGAATCTGCCGGAGGTGGCGATTTTTAGTGAGGACGGGGCCGGGTTGATGCTGGAGTTGTCGGCGGCTGGGGTCCGGTACATTTACAAACCACTCGAATCAGATTCGGCCCAGTAGCATTCCCGATCGCGACCCATAGTCGCTCATGAACAGCATCGCGAGCGCCGGCATACCCATCCCGGACATGCCGTGAATACATCCCTGTAGGCGAGTCGCACCTCGCCAGGCTCCGCGCGCGCCGAAGCCCCAACCCGGGACACGCTG
>CBFCXA010000175.1:0-5546 GCA_965601985.1 uncultured Chromatiales bacterium
AGTCGAGCTTCAGACCGGCCGCCGACAGCGCTTCGGCAACCGCGGTGAAATCCACCCAGGCGGTGATGTCCTGCAGGCCGGGCCAGCGAAACGGATCGGCGTGCGCCGTGTGCCGGTAGTAACAGAGCAGGCTGCCGTCATGGCGACCGGGCGAGTAGTAGTCGCGCCGGCTGCAGCCGTAGTCGCCGAGCAACAGCGCGCCGCGCTGCAGGGTTTCGCCAAGGCTGGTCAGCCAGCCCGGCAGCATGGCGCAGTATTCGGAGCGATAAGTCTCGGGCAGAGCCGGCAGTGCGGCCAGTCGGGCCGCCAGTCGCGAGTCGGGTTGCCGGCCTGGAGGCGCAACAGACCAGCCGAATCCGTCGTCCATCGCGGCAACACCAAGCGGTCGCGGTGCGCCGTCGCAGATCTCGAAGCGACTGCAGGGCAACGCATCCATCACCTCATTGGCCAGCACCAGGCCGTCGACGCTCGACGGCAGCTCGTCCAGCCATTCCACGCGAGCGCTGAGCTCCGGCACCTGCGCGGTCAGCCGGCGACGCTGGGCTTCGCGCAGATCGGCGCTGACCTCGACAATGCGATAGCGCTCCGGCAGGCAACCGCGCGCGTGACAGTCGGCCAGCAGATCCGCGGCCAGGGCGCCGCTGCCGGCGCCCAGTTCCAGCACCTCGATGCGCCCGAGGCTGGCAGACAAGCGCTCGGCGAGCCCGGCAATGCCGTGAGCGAGCTGCGGGCCGAGCTCCGGCGCGGTCACGAAGTCTCCGGCCGCACCGAAGCGCGCCGCCCCGGCGCTGTAGTAACCCAGTCCGGGCGCATACAGGGCCAGCGCCATGTACTCGGAGAAGTCCAGCCAGCCGCCCTGCTCCGCGATCCGGCCGCGAATCTGCCCGGCCAGCACGCGACTGTGCTCGAGCGCGTGCGGCTCGGGTTCGGGCAGGCTCCGGGGCTCTGGCTCTGGGTTCATGGTTGCGAAGACGCGCGACGCGCCTGATGCAATGCTCGCGGGCGACGGTTATCTTACCGGGCCCTGTCTCTCGCGGAGCCATCGCATGTCCGATACTTCCCCGACGCTGGCCGGACGCTGGGCGCTGATCACCGGCGCCGGCAAGCGGATCGGCGCCCGGGTCGCGCGTAGAATCGCCGACCACGGTGGCAGCGTCGCCATTCACTACCGCGGTTCCGCGGACGCGGCCGACGCACTGGCTGCTGAACTCAACGCCGCACGCGCCGGCGCCGCGATCACGCTGCAGGCCGACCTGCTGGCCACGGAAAGTCTGGGCGGGCTGGTCGACCAGGTCATCGATCACGCCGGCCGGCTCGACATCCTCATCAACAACGCGTCTACTTTCTATCCGACCCCGCTCGACGAAGTCACGCACGAGCACTGGGATGACCTGATGGGCACCAACCTGAAGGCACCTCTGTTCCTGGCCCAGGCGGCCGCGCCCTACCTGCGCAAGCACTCGGGCTGCATCGTCAACATGGTGGACATTCACTCCCAGCGACCGCTGCGTCATCACACGGTCTACGGACCGGCAAAGGCGGCGCTGGCCATGCTGACGCGGACCCTGGCGCGCGACCTGGCGCCGGAGATCCGGGTCAACGGGGTATCACCCGGCGCGATCCTGTGGCCCGAAGACGGCATGGCGGACAAGACGAAGGAAGTGATCCTGAAACAGGTGCCGCTGGCCCGCGCCGGCGACCCGGACGACATTGCCGACTGCATCTACTTTCTCATCGCCCACGCCGACTACATCACCGGACAGATCATCGCGGTCGACGGCGGTCGCAGTATCGGCTGGTAGAACGCGGCTCAGTCGCCGGCCAGGTCGATCTCGACGCGCTGCATGGACGGATCGCGCTCGTCGAAGCCAGCCCATAACTCATCCATCCGCTGCCCGTTGACCGGGTGCACCAGTTCCGGCGCAATCTCGGCCAGCGGGCGCAGGACGAATTCGTAGCGGGTAATGTCGTCGCGGGGCACACGGACTGCCGGGTCCGGAATCACCGCATCGCCATACAGCAGCAGGTCGAGATCCAGCGTGCGCGGTGAGAACGGGTTCGGCCCGCGCACGCGACCGGCCGCGTCGTGTAATCGTTCCAGCACCTCGACCACCGTCTCCGGTGCCTGCGCGGTGCGAAACGCCAGCACGAAGTTCAGGAAGTCGTCGCCATCGAAGCCCACCGCAGCAGTCCGATAAACAGGCGACAGCCGCAGCGCGCCGAACTCCTCGCGCAGCGCCCGGCAGGCTGCGCGCAGATGGCGCTCCGGTTCCACATTGCTGCCGGCGCCGACGTAAACGTCCACCGGCTGGCAGGCATCACTCACCGCTGGCCCCGTTCGATGCGGATGCCGACGTCGCGTGAACCGCGAATGGCCCAGGGCTTGTGCACGCTGACCTGCACCCAGGGCACGCCAAACTCATCAGTGACGATCGCGGCGATGCGCTCGGCCATGGTCTCGATGAGCTGGAAGTCGGAGGCCTCGACGAAGGTAATAATGCGCTTGGTCACGGCCTTGTAATCCAGTGTTGCATCGATGTGGTCGCGCTCGGCCGCGGCCGCGACGTCGGCGGCCATCTCGAGATCGATGCTGACTGTTTGCGGCACCGCCCGTTCCCAGTCCCAGATGCCAACCACGGCCTTGACCTTGAGATCGCTCAGAAAAATCGTGTCGGGGCTGTTGCTCATCTATGCGCTCGTCTGTGCCGCCGGCAGTTCCCAGCGTGGTCGTGCCTCGACCTGATAGCCATCCGGGGCTCCGTCGGTCGCGAGACGACAGGCCCCGGTGAAGGCCACCATCGCGGCATTGTCGGTGCAGAATTCGATGCGCGGATAGTAGACGCTGGCCCCGATCGACTCCAAGGCGGCTGGCAAGCTGTCACGCAGCGACGCATTCGCGCCGACGCCGCCGGCAACGACCAGGCGCCGGCGCCCTGTCTGTTCCAGCGCGCGCAGGCTCCTGGCGATCAGTACCTCGACGACTGCGGCCTGGAAGGACGCAGCCAGGTCGGCCCGCGCGCTCGACCCCAGCGCATCGGCGCCGCCGAGTTCGTTGACCTGCAGCATGACCGCCGTCTTCAGACCGCTGAAGCTGAAATCCAGGCCCGGTTTGCGCAGCATCGGCCGCGGCAGGTCGAACGCGCGCGGATTCCCGTCGGCGGCAATGCGCGCCAGCTCCGGACCGCCCGGGTAAGGCAGGCCCAGCAGCTTGGCCACTTTGTCGAATGCCTCGCCCGCGGCGTCATCCAGGGTCTGGCCCAGCACGCGATAGTCGCCGAGCCGGGCCACGTCGACCAGCATCGAATGGCCGCCGGATACCAGCAGCGCGACGAACGGGAACGCCGGCGCATCGTCCTCGAGCAGCGGCGCGAGCAGGTGCGCCTCCATGTGATGCACAGGCACGGCCGGTACGCCCCAGCCCATGGCCAGCCCGGTCCCGGTGGTGGCGCCGACCAGCAGTGCGCCGATCAGTCCCGGCCCGGCCGTATACGCGACCGCGGCGAGATCCGGCCCGGCCAGTCCGGACCGCGCGAGAACCGCATCCACCAGGGGCAGCAGGCGGCGCACGTGATCGCGCGAGGCCAGTTCAGGCACCACGCCGCCATACAAGGCGTGCAGGTCGACCTGGCTGAAGACCTCGTGGGCCAGCAGGCCGCGCGCGGGGTCGTAGACGGCCGCCGCGGTCTCGTCGCAGCTGGTCTCGATGCCGAGCACGGGGCCCGTGTTGTGGGTTGAATTTCTTTGCATTCGGGGCGCCCGGGCGCTATATTTTAAGGCTATTCCGGCGCAAGCCGGTTTTTTTCGCCCGGGTCTTTTCCCAGAGGAACCATCTGTGCCCAGCGTTCGAGTCAAAGAGAACGAGAATTTCGACGCCGCCCTGCGGCGCTTCAAGCGCGCCTGCGAAAAGGCCGGCGTGCTGACGGAAGTCCGCCGCCGCGAGTTCTACGAAAAACCTACCCAGGAACGCAAGCGCAAGCGCGCCGCTGCGGTCAAGCGGCAGCTCAAGCGCACCTCGCGCGAAGTGAACCGGCGGCGCCGGCTCTACTGAGCCAGTAACCCGGCCAGCCGGTTTGGCCCTGAAAGAAAAAATCCAGGAAGACGTCAAGGCTGCCATGCGCGCCGGCGACAAGTTCCGCGTCACCACGCTGCGCATGCTCGTCGCTGCCATCAAGCAGCGCGAAGTCGACGAGCGCATCGAAGCCGACGACGCGCTGGTGTTGCAGATCACGGAGAAGTTGATCAAGCAGCGTCGCGAAGCCGCGAAGCAGTATCAGCAGGCCGGCCGCGAGGAACTCGCGACCAATGAACTCTCCGAGGCGGAGATGCTAAAGGCCTATCTGCCCGAGCCGCTGGCAGCCGACGAACTTGCCACGCTGATCGACGCGGTAATCAGCGAAACCGGCGCGGCCAGCCTGCGCGACATGGGCAAGGTCATGAGCGTACTGCGGGAACGCGCCCAGGGCCGCGCCGACATGGGCGAGCTCAGCAAACAGGTAAAGGCACGGCTGGCCGGCTGAACGGCCTGGTGCCGGGCTTCTGCTAGACTCATCGTCCACGGTCAGGCAGCGAGCCGGACCGCCACCGTGACCCAATAACGAGAGCCGTGGCAGGCCGGATACCCCAGGATTTCATTGACGAACTCGTCGCCCGCGCGGACATCGGCGAGGTCATCGGCAATCGCGTACAGCTGAAAAAGGCCGGCCGCGAGTTCAAGGCCTGCTGCCCGTTCCATGGCGAGAAGACGCCGTCGTTCACCGTGGTTCCGGATAAGGGCTTCTACCACTGCTTCGGCTGCGGCGCGCACGGCACGGCCCTCGGCTTCCTGATGGAGTACGACCGCCTCGAATTCGTCGAGGCGGTGGAAGAACTGGCGCAGATGCTCGGGCTGGAAGTACCGCGCGAGCAAGCCAAGGAAGAACGAGAGCCGGTCGCGCCAGTGCTCGAGATGCTGGCCGAGGCGGCGCGGCTGTATCAGCAGGCCTTGCGGGACAACCCGCAGGCCGTCGCCTATCTGCGCGGTCGCGGTCTGGACGGCGCGACCGCCGCCAACTTCGCCATCGGCTACGCGCCATCGGGCTGGGACTTTCTGCTCCGGCAGCTAGGTACGAGCGACGAGCGGCGCCAGCGGCTGCTGTCGGCGGGACTGATTGCCGCGCGCGACTCGGGCGGTCACTACGACCGTTTCCGCGATCGGGTGATGTTTCCGATCCGCGACGGGCGCGGTCGCGTTGTGGCGTTCGGCGGCCGGGTCATGGGCGACGACGAGCCCAAGTATCTGAACTCACCGGAAACTGCCGTATTTCACAAGGGCCGCGAGCTCTACGGACTCTACGAGGCGCGACAGGCAACGCGCCGGCTCGACCGGGTACTGGTGGTCGAGGGCTACATGGACGTCGTCAGTCTCGCCTGCCACGGCATCAGCAATGTAGTCGCCACGCTGGGCACCGCGACGACCGGCGAACACCTGCGCCGCCTGTTTCGCGCAACGCAGGAAGGGGTGTTCTGTTTCGATGGCGATCGCGCCGGACGCGACGCGGCCTGGCGGG
>CBFCXA010000176.1:0-5531 GCA_965601985.1 uncultured Chromatiales bacterium
CTCTGGGCGAGGAAGAGACCACCGCGTTCTGGGGCACTGTGACCTGGGATCCGACCGAGGCGCTGTCGCTGCGCTTTTCGAGCTTCATTGTGGACTCCAGCGATACCCGCGCGCTCGTTACGCAGACGGCTACCGTTGGCCCCGGCGAGTGTAATCGCACGTACTCCGGGCAATTCCGCACCGTCGGTGGCGGACCGATTCCGGGCGGTGATTTCACCACGGACGTGAGCCAGAAGCAGCAGACCCTGTTCTGCGGCGAGCTTCTCGACTGGGACGAAGGCGGCGAGTTACTGATCCCGGTATCCGGTAACGACCGTAATCTGGGCGGACCCCCTGCCGACAGCGACACCGTGCGCCAGCTGCCGGTCGAGTTCGACGGCGAGGATATGCCCAGCGCACCGAACGGTCTCGGTAACGAGTACGAGGTCTGGAGGGCGCACTTTGCCGGCGATTACACGCTGGGCAATGGCTACACAATCTCCGGCATGGTCTCGCATGGCGAGTCCGGGTTCTGGAGCATCACCGAAAACCGCTTCGGGCGAATTCCGCCTTCCAACATCGGCGGTTTCCCGCGTAAGGTGAAAGACACGACCTACGAACTTAGCGTCGCCTCGCCGGGAGAAGGTAGCTTCCGCTGGCAGTTAGGCGTGAACTACTACGAGCAGGATCAGATCGCCGCCAACTACCAGAACTTCCAGCCCGGCGGTGCCGCGATGGACATCCAGGAGGGCGACAACCTGGGTATTTTCGGCTCGGTGGACTGGGATATCACCGATCGGCTGACCGCCTCTTTTGAGGGTCGCTGGACCGAGGATACGCAGAAGATCGTCTTCGAAGGTCCCACAGCCGGGACCCCAACCGAATTCTCCGGCACGGAGCAGTCCTTCGAAGAGTTCATGCCTCGCGTGATCCTGTCCTGGCAGCCGGTCGATTCGGCCAACTTGTACGGCAGCTACTCCAAGAGCTACCTGCAGGGCCTGCGCACCAACGTCGTCGAGTATGCCGCGTCGGTGTTCGACGGTGATCCGGAGGGACAGGCCGAGCTGATCGCCGCGGTCGGTCCGTTCACGCCGATCCAGGAACTGGACGCCTTCGAGATCGGCTGGAAGCAGCAGTGGGGCATCCTCGACTACTCGGTCGCGGTCTACTACATGGACTGGCAGAATCAGACCTTCTTCGACCTGGCACTGCCGAACTTCGTGAACGTAAACCTCGCGGGTAACGCCGAGTACACCGGTCTCGAAGTCGAGTGGAACATGGCGCTGACCGAATGGTTTACCTTCAGCGGCGGCTTCAACTACGTCGATGCCGAGTTCACCGACTTCGGCGCCTCGGGCAGCCTGGCCAGCGAGGTACTCGCGCCCGGTCAGCAGAACCTGCCGTTCACGCCAACCATTCCGGCAGGCGAGCAGATCGACGCCACCGGCCTGTCGCCTCGCTACATTTCGGACACGACCGGTGTGTTCTCGTTCGACTTCAACTTCCCGATCGGCTCGATGGCCCTCTACGCCCGGGCTGACGCCTTGTGGACCGGCGACTTCTACATCGATAACTTCGAGTGGAACAAGGTCGACGGCTACTGGAAGCTCAACCTGCGCGGCGGCGTGGAGGTGACGGAAAGCCTGCGGGCGGAAATCTATGGCCTGAACGTCACGGACGACCGCAGCTGGCTGACCACCGGTGGTACCACGGGTGTGTCGTTCTTCGGCATTGCGGACCGGAGTGCCTTCGGCACGCTGCCGCCGGCTCGCGAGATCGGCATTCGCCTGATTGCAAACTTCGGCGGCTGATTCCCGGTAACGCGGGTTACAGCAAGCTGACAAAGAGAGGCCCCGCAAGGGGCCTCTTTTTTTGCCTGCATTGTCCGGGATCAGACCGCGGCGGTCGCCGGATCGTAGCTGGATATGCCCAGGCTGTCCTCGGTACGCGGCGGCCGATCAGCCAGCGCCTCGGTGTTTTCGCCGGACAGGCGCTCGCCGCCCAGCATCGACTCTTCATAGATGATGTCGACCCGGTCATGGCGGGCCGACTCGTAGCGCTGCAGCGCTTCGTCCGCTGCCGACGACTCGACCAGCGCCCGGCACAGCACCACCGCATCCTCGATCGCACAGGCCGCGCCCTGACCGAACCAGGGCAGCATCGGGTGCGCGGCGTCGCCGAGCAGCACAACGCGCCCGGTTGCCCAGCGCGGAACCGGCGGGCGGGCGAACAGTCCCCACTTGTGGCAGCTGCCCTCAGGCGTATGTTCGAGTATGCCGCAGGCTTCCGGATGAAAATCCGAGAACAGCTCGATCAACGCATCGATCTCGGCCGGCTGCGACCAGCTCTCCTCCGTCCACTCGTGGGTGCGGGCGAAGGCGACGTAGTTGCGCAGCGCGCCGTGGCGGACCGGGTAGTGCACGAAGATCCTGGCCGGCGCGGCAAATACGGTCGAGCCAGGCCACATGTCCAGATGAGAGAGCTTTTCGCCGGGCACCAGGCCTCGCCACGCGACATAGCCGGTGAACTCCGGGCTCGATTCGCCGAAATGAATCTCGCGCGTCTGCGAACGCAGCCCGTCGGCTGCGATGACCAGGTCACCCGACCAGGCAGACCCGTCGTCGAAGTGCAGCGTTACCTCGTCGGCCGACTCGTCGATCCCGGTCAGCCGGCTGCCCAGCCGCACGGCATCGGGCACGCGCTCCCAAAGCTTCTCCTGCAGCAGCGCATGCAGGTCCGCACGGTGCATCTGCAAATACGGCGCTCCGTAGCGCTCCGGCGTATCGGCACGGTCGATTCGAACCAGTTCGGCGCCGGTCTGGTAATGCCGCGTGCACTGGATCGGCGGCTCATCGGCCTGCTCGGCCAGCGGCTCGCCCAGGCCGAGATACCAAAGCCCCTTGACTGCATTGGGCGACAGGGAGATGCCGGCCCCGACTTCACCCAGCGAGGATGCCTGCTCGAACACCGTCGTCTGCGACCCGGCACGCGCCAGCGCGAGCGCCGCGGACATGCCGCCGATACCGGCACCGACGATGCCGATGCGCAGACCGGCCAGGTTCACAGGCCGAGCGCGCCCGGGTTGATCAGGTCCTGGGGATCCAGCCGTGCCTTGATGTCGCGCAGCAGGCTGAGAGATTCCGGTGAACGATCGCGCGCGTACGGATAAGCGCGGCCCAGCTGGTAATGCGCGGCGCCGTGCTCGTGCATCAGGTCGATGGTGGCCACGCGCAGCGACTCGACCAGTGCCCGGGCCTCCGGCTGCGCTTCGCTTTCCTGCATGTAGCCGAGTATTTCGGCATCCATGGTCTGCTTGTGCAGTTCCGGCCATTCGTCCGGCCAGTAGAATACGCACTCCCATAGGAAGCCGGATGCGCCAGTGGTGGCGTAGACCACGTAGGCGTCGACACCATGCGCCTTCATGCTGTCGGCTTCGCGTTCGAGCAGGTCCTTGAAGGCGTCCTGCAACCCAACCGCGCGCGAGTACGGCATTACTCCATGCAGCGGCAGCAATCGGCGCCCGCCCGGGCCGAGTACCCCCGGCGTGGGGAACGGCGTTGCGGCGACCACCTGGGCCATGGTGTTGGGAATCTCGTAGCCATGATTGCCGACGGCCCGTCGAATGTCGCGCAGCGTCGCGGACAGGCGCGAGCTGTCCGGCGCCTCGGCCAGGAAGCTCACGGTAAATTCCGAGTCGGTCAGAAAGCGTCGGCCGCCCGCCGCGATCGCCAGCATGCGCCGGACCGCCGTAATCGGATTGCCGGCCGCTTTGCCGACTTCCAGCAGCGCTTTCAGGTCCTGGCGGAAGTTAGAGTCGTCGGCCACCATACGCGCCAGCGCCGTCTCGGCGCCGAACACTTCGGTCGCCAGACCCTGCTGCGCCACTTCGCGCACGCCGGCCACCAGCGACGCAAAATCCTCGAATGCGAAACTTAGCCCGTCGCGCAGCGCGGGACGCCGCTCGAGCTGCAATGTAATCGCGGTCTTCACGCCCAGCGCGCCGGCATCGCAGCTGAACAGCCCGGTCAGGTCCGGACCGTAGTAACGCAGGAAAGGCACCCGATTCGCCTGGGCGTCCGCGCCCGTGTTGATCACCGAGCCATCGGCCAGCACCACCTCAAAGCCAAGCGCCGCGGCAGCCGACGGGCCGTTGCGCCCGGAGCCGAAGGTCACCGCACCCTGGCTCATCGCGCCGCCAATGGTCGACATGCCGCCGGACATCGGGCCCCAGAACACCGCACGCAAACCTTCGCGGGCCAGCAACTCGTCGAGCTTTGCCCAGGTGCAGCCGGCTTCGACCGTGGCGTACAGGTCCTGCGCGTTGATCTCGAGCACCTGATCGAGGCCGCCCAGGTCCAGCAGCAGCGCGGGCGTTTTCGCCGGGGTGAACGCGTCCGTGTACGACATGCCGCCGCCACGAACGTAGACACTGACACCGGCTTCGCTCGCAGCGCGCATGATGTCGCCGACCTGGCCACGCTCGGCGGGCGATACCACCGCCGACGCGAGCTTGCCAGCGCGGTAAACGTCCTGTGAGTACAACGCGCGCGTCTCGGCATCGGTCTTCAGGCCGGTCTCGCCGACCAGCTCGCGCAGCTGCGCCAGCAGACCGGCCGGCAGTTCGGCAGCCAGGTCCGGTGCCGACGGATGCGTAACGGGCGTTGCAGCCATGGGCTTGCCGGCTCAGCCGGCCGGCTTGCGTGCGATGGTGCGGCTCAGGAACGTCGGCGTCGGCGACACGTCGATGTCGACGAAGCCCGCGGCTTCCAGCATCGCGGGCAGGTCGCTGGCGACAAAGTCCGGAGAGTACGGCTCACAGTTATAGATCGCGTCGAAACGCAGCCACAAGCGGTTGCCGGCCGGGAACTCGGTCTGGTTCGGCGCGTCTTCGATGGTCAGCATGCCGTTCGGGCGCAGCACGCGGAAGTATTCGTTGATGATCGGCTGGAACAGCCGCTTCGGCACCTCGTGAAACAGGATGTACGACAAGACCATGTCGAAGCTGCCGGTCTCGAACGGCAGGTCTTCCGCCAGGCCCTGGTGAAAATGCACGTCGACGTCGAGATCGACCGCGCGCTGGTGTGCGTAGCGCACCAGCGGCAGACCCACATCGAGGCCATGCACCTCGGCATCCGGGAAACGCTGCTTGAGCGCGGTCGTGCACTGGCCGATCGAGCAGGCCACGTCCAGGATGCGCTTCACCTCGCCGTCGGCCGGTACGGCCATGCGCTCGACAATATCTTTGTGCAGTTCGTCCTGGTCGTTCAGGCCCTGGTAGAAGACCTTGGTGCCATGGTGAAAGGCAATGCCTGCCAGCGGGTCGGCGACGTAGCCGCCGGGCTGTAAGTGAATCGGCATGGCCGCATAGGCAGGGACTTCGAAGTCCGGGTCGTAATGCAGTCGGCCGGGTCGTTCGCGCTCGGCCTCGTCCAGGCGCTGCGTCTGGACCTGCTCCTCGCCTTCGGCATGCAGCGAACCAACGATCTTGTCCCAGGCCATCTGCTGCTGCGAGCGCATCACACGCCGCCAGGTGCCGTACAGCGGCAGAGGTT
>CBFCXA010000177.1:0-5530 GCA_965601985.1 uncultured Chromatiales bacterium
CGGTCGCGCCCGAGTGGATGAGCGGCAAGACGACGGACCTGCTCGCCGACTGGCTGGTCGCGCTGCAAAAGCCGATCTTCGGTCCGTGGCAGGCTGGCGACGGAGCGCAGACTCTCCCGTACTCGATTCCGAACGTTCAGGTCGAGATGGCCCACTGGCAGCCGGAGATACGGCTCGGCATCTGGCGTGCGGTCGGCAATTCCTACAACGCCTTCGTGGTCGAGAGTTTTATTGACGAGCTGGCTGCGCAGGCCGGCCTCGACCCCGCTGAATTCCGCCGTCGCCACCTGGGCAAGCAGCCGCGCCTGCTCGCGGTGCTGGAAAAACTGGTGGCCGCGGCCGACTGGGGCCGGCCAGCACACGGCCGGTTCCAGGGGGTCGCGCTGCACCCCAGCTTCGGCTCTCTATGCGGCCATGTCGCCGAGATCAGCCTGCGGGACGGTGATATCCAGGTCCACCGGGTGACCTGCGTGATCGATTGCGGTACACCGATCAACCCGGACGTGATCCGTGCGCAGATGGAGAGCGGCATCATCTTCGGCCTGACCGCTGCATTGCACGGGCAGATCGACTTTGTCGACGGCCGGGTGCGGCAGAGCAATTTCCACGACTACCGGATGCTGAAACTCGCCGAGGTACCGGAGATCGACGTGCATATCATCCCGTCGCTGGAATCTCCCGGCGGTGTCGGCGAGACCGGCCTGCCGCCGATCGCACCGGCGGTAGCCAATGCGGTATTCGCGGCAACCGGCCAGCGGCTGCGTGAACTGCCGCTGCGTTTGTCGACATGACGGGGGAGCGGCTGCGGTCCCGAGCCCGGCTGCTCGGCTTTGCCGGGCTGATCCCGTTCTTGGTCGCTGCCGCTGTGCTGGTCGCCGGTCCCGCCAGCCTCGAAGCGCTGGCCCTGCGCTCCCTGCTCGCCTACGGCGCAATCATCCTGTCGTTCATGGGTGCAGTGCACTGGGGGCTGGCGATGACCTCGTCGCGTGACGACGCCATCGCGCAGCTGAGCCTGTCGGTGCTGCCAGCGCTGCTCGGCTGGGTCGCCTTGCTGTTGCCCGCGGTACCGGCCTGCCTGTTCCTGCTGGCAGGGTTTGCCGGACTCTACTGGTTCGATCTTCGTGCGGCACCGCGGGGCGCGGTGCCGGACTGGTATCCTGCGCTGCGCCTGCCGCTGACCACGGGCGTGGTGCTGTGTCTGGCGGTGGCGCTGTGGCGGCTGGTCTGACGGGTGCGGCTCGTCCCTGAGCCGGACTGCTTCCCTTCAGACGTCTACATGTTGGCTTTTTCCCGTGACAACCCGGTTGCAGCTGCTGGGTTTTCTCGTAACAGACAGACCCGAGACTCTTTCGCGTGAATGATCGTGCCGGCAAATTGTTCGTCGTGCTGTCCGGGTTCTTCCTGGTCAACGCGGTACTGGCCGAGTTCGTCGGTATCAAGATTTTCGCGCTGGAGCCGACGCTCGGCATCGAGCCGCTGAACTGGTCGCTGTTCGGCCAGACCGGCAGCCTGAATTTCACCGCCGGCGTGCTGCTCTGGCCGTTCGTATTCGTGATGACCGACGTGATCAACGAGTACTTCGGGCGTCGTGGCGTGCGCTTTATCACCTACCTCGCGATCATCCTTATCGTATACGCGTTCATTTTCGCCTTCGCCGCGATCCGCATCGAGCCGGCGGACTGGTGGGTCACGGACTACAGCAACCAGGGCATACCCGATATGCAGGCGGCCTTCGCCGGTATCTTCGGCCAGGGGCTGTGGGTGATCGCAGGTTCCCTGGTCGCGTTTTTGATCGGCCAGTTGCTCGACGTCACTGTCTATCACCGGGTTCGACGCATCACCGGTGAGCGCATGATCTGGCTGCGTGCGACCGGGTCGACGCTGATTTCGCAGCTGGTCGACAGCTACGTGGTGCTCTACGTGGCCTTCGTCATCGGGCCGCAGAACTGGGGCATGGACCAGTTCCTTGCAATCGGTACGCTGAACTATGCCTACAAGTTCGCCGCCGCGATCCTGATGACGCCGCTGATTTACCTGGCACACGCGGTGATCGACGGATACCTCGGCGATGCCGCCGACGGCGTGAAGGCCGCGGCCGCGTCGGATCAGGCGCACTGGTAGGGATTGCCCGGCGCGCGTGGCAGAATAATCTGCCGACTAGCGCCTTGCGGGGGGCAGCATGGCGAAACCGACAATCGTGGTGGTCAACGGGACCGCCGGCGAAGGCTACTGGGCCGTAAACTATCTGCTGCAGCGCGGGCAGTTCGACGTGCGTGCGACGGTGCGTCGGCCGCAGAGTGCGCTGGCCGAGCGGCTGCGGCGCCTCGATTACGACGGTAACCGCTGCACGCTGGTGCAGGCCTCCAGCGACGACGAACAGGCGCTGTTTAACGCATTCGAAGGTGCAGACGGCATTTATGGCACCAGCGTTTACAACATCCACGCGCGGCGCTACCGGCCGGCGAATCCGGAGGAGCGGGCCCAGTGCCACGCGGTGATCAACGCCGCAGCGCGCACCGACGGGTTGAAACACTTCGTCTGGCAGACCATGACGCGCTTCGAGCTGCCGCCGGAAGAACTCGGCATCGATGCGCCCATTCACTTCCGCACCAAGTGGCAGTTCGAAGAGGTCATCAAGGACAAGGGCCTGCCCTGGACCTTCCTGCGCCAGCCGGCCTACATGCGCCAGGTGAAGTTCGGTCTGCAGTTCAAAAACCGGCTGGTCTACCCGTACCCGCCGGACACGCGGCTTTCCTACGTCGCCGAAGAGGATCTCGGCAAGGTCGCGGCAGCGTTGTTCGCCACGCGTGACGAGCACCTGCACAAGTCGGTCAATGGCGTGTCCGAGGTGCTGACCCCGGTCGAACTCGCCGAGCGCGCGCACCGGCTCAACCCGCAATTCAACCCGAAGTATCGCCAGGCGACCTGGGTCGAGAACGCGATTTTCGACTATCTCGTGGTCGGCCTGAAGCCGGCTTTCCGTTACCCGTCGCAGATCAACAAAAACCTGATGGCAGGCAACTACTTCGCGATGACCAGGGCGGACAAGGCTTACTGCGAGCAGCTGATCGCACCGCTCGAGCTGTCCACGCTGGAAGAGTGGCTGGCCGGCTACTGGGGTCTGAGTACCGGCGAGCCGGCGAAAGCGACGCTCTAGTCGCGGCTGGCCTCGGATAACTCAGCCGCCAGCGCCGCCAGGCTGTCGATCGGCGCGAGGCAGCGGGTACCACGGCACAGGTAGGCGCGCGTTGCGTCGCCCGGTCGCCGCTCCGCCAGCAGCCCGGGCAGTACCTGCGCATCGGTCGGAATACCGAAGACCTGGCGGCGCGGTGCGTAATGGCCGTTCAGTTCGCCGAGCCAGCTGTGCAGTTCATCCGGCTCGCCGCGCAGTATCACGCTGACCGGCGGCTCGAGGTATTCCTCCAGCGCATGCAGCATGCTCGCGTGCCCGTGTGGAAACTCGGCCAGCGCCGGCCAGGCGGCGCGCAGTGTACGCTCGGCGGCGTCGAGGTAACGGGTTTCGCCGAGCAGGTGGCCGAGCCGGTTCAGCGCGAGCGCAGCAACCGCGTTCCCGGACGGCAGCGACTCGTCCGACATCCGCCGCGAGCGGTGCATCAGGTCTTCGTGCTGTGCGCCAGTAAAGTAGAAGCCGCCGCGTTCGCTGTCCTCGAACTCGGCAAGCAGCCGCTCGGCCAGCCACAGCGCAAACTGCAGATGCTCCGTGCTCCAGCACGCCTGCAGCAGCTCCAGTGTCGCGTCGAGCAGGAAAGCGTGATCGTCGAGATAGGCAGGCAAGCGCGCGCAGCCGTCCTTGTAAACGGCGAACAGACGGTCTTTGACTACCAGCTCGTTGCGAATGAAATCCAGCGCATGTGCGGCGGCGGTGGCCAGATCGTCCCGGTGCAGCGCGCGTGCGGCTATCGCCAGCCCGCGAATCGTCAGCGCATTCCAGCTGACCAGGATTTTTTCATCGCGTCCCGGCCAGCTGCGTGCCTCGCGGGCGGCCAGCAGTTTCGAGCGTGCGCTGTCCAGCAGGCGCTGCGCCGCAGAGATGTTTAGGCCGGCGGCTCTCGCGGAGTCCTCGAGGCTCTGCATAAGGCGAAGATGCCAGTGACCGTCGAAGTTGGCCGGCTGATCCAGACCGAAGCTTGCGGCCAGCACCGCGTACTCTTCGGCTTCGAGCAGGCCCTGAGCCTGTTCCGGCTTCCAGACATAGAACCGTCCCTCTTCACCGTCCGAGTCGGCGTCCAGGGTCGAGAAGAACGCGCCGCCGGGCGCGCGCAGATCACGAATCGCCCAGTCGGCCGTTTCGTTCGCGACCCGACGGAATATCTCGTCTGCGCTGACCAGCCACATCTGTGCGTACAGCGCGAGCAGCGGGCCGTTGTCGTAGAGCATCTTTTCGAAATGCGGGATGGTCCAGTCCGCGTCCACCGCGTAGCGAAAAAAGCCGCCGCCCAGCTGGTCATAAACGCCGCCTTCGGCCATGCGCGTCAGCGACAATGCGACCGCGAACAGGGCCTGGGTATCCGGCTCGGCGCCGTGTGCGCTGTCCCGCCAGTGCCGCAACAGCCGCTCCAGGCTGGTGGTGTGCGGAAACTTCGGTGCGCTGCCGAAGCCGCCGTGGTGGCTGTCGAACTGTTCCAGGAAACTCTCGCGCGCGGCGTCCAGCGGTCCGCGCTGCAAGACCTCGGCCCCGCTCGGTTCGCCGGGCTCCAGGCGCTCGAAGGCCTGCAAAAGGGCTACGCCGGTCTCGCGGATTTCATCCTGCCGGTCGCGGTAGTACTCGGCGACGCGCGAGAGCAGTTCCGGGAAGGCCGGCATGCCGTGGCGCGGCTGGTCGGGAAAATAGGTGCCGCCGAAGAACGGGCGCTGGTCCTGCGGATGCAGGAACATGGTCAGCGGCCAGCCGCCCGGCCGACGCGCGATCAGCTGATGCGCGGTCTGGTAAATGCCGTCGATGTCCGGGCGCTCCTCGCGATCTACCTTGATGTTGACGAAATGCTCGTTCATCACTGCCGCGATGTCCGGATTCTCGAATGACTCGTGTGCCATCACATGGCACCAGTGGCAGGCCGAATAGCCAACAGACAGCAGCACCGGCTTGTTTTCGGCGCGCGCTTTCGCCCAGGCCTCGTCGCCCCAGGGATACCAGTCCACCGGGTTATCGGCATGCTGGAGCAGGTACGGGCTGGTTTCCTCGCCGAGACGGTTCATGGCCTGATCCTGAAATTAGGGCGGCGATCATAACGCCGGGGATCCTCGATAAGGAGCGAGGATCGCCGGTGCTAGACTAACCCGCTTTGTCGCCAGCTGTCCGAGGCGCTGGATGTTCGAGTACACCGGCTTTGATCCCGTGGCCCTGCAGATCGGCCCGCTGGCCATCCGCTGGTACGGGCTGATGTACCTGATCGGCTTCGTCGGCGGCTGGTGGCTGGCGAGGGTTCGTGCGCGGCGTCCGGATACGGCCTGCACGCCCGAGCAGGTCGATGACCTGCTGTTCTATGTCGCGCTTGGCGTCATTCTCGGC